>JBHACB010000097.1:0-46670 GCA_041854325.1 Porphyromonas sp. | reverse complement strand
GGTCGATATTTAATGTTGTATCGCAGGGCAGGGCCACACCCGTATCTCTACACACAATGCGCATCGCTCAGCCACCGAAGGTCGCTTGACCAGATAGGCTTCTCCTTCGGATCAGATCGTTCGATATTTTTGGTCAAAAACATCGAACGATTTGCCTCAAAATATCGAACTTTTCTCCTCAAAACATCGATATTTTCACCCAAAAAGTTCGATGTCTTTCGTCCATATCATCATCCCTCTCTACTCTAGCCCTTTATACTCTTGTTTTCCGTGGGTATAGACGCATTACCCATCAGAGCTAGAAGACCCATGGGTAGAGGGTCGGTGCAAGCACAAGCTGAGTGATATATCAGAGGCAGGTGCTTCTTCAAGGCCGCCCCAAACGTCGACCTCCTCAAATACCTACTAGGAGATTGATGCGGTGGCCCTAGCGTCGCAGGGTGATGGGCGATGGCAGAAGTAGGCGAATTTTGTACCTTTGCAGATGTATAACGTGTATCACTCATCTATAAGACCCTAAACAAATGACACAGGCCCCAGTATTGACTCCAGCACGCAAGACGCTCGTGGGGGTGCAGTACCTATTCGTTGCCTTTGGTGCTACGGTGCTCGTGCCCCTACTCGTGGGGCTCGACCCCTCGACGGCTCTTTTCTCGGCCGGTATCGGGACGCTCCTCTTCCACCTCACTACACGTGGTCAGGTACCTATCTTCCTAGGCAGTAGCTTCGCCTTCATAGCTCCGATACAGAGTGCCACTGAGACGTATGGGCTTAGCGGGGCCCTCTTCGGCATAGTAGGTGTGGCCCTTGTCTACTTTGTGATGTCTCTGCTGGTCAAGAGCTTTGGGACGAAGTTCATCAGTAGGCTCTTTCCTCCCGTAGTGATCGGGCCTATCATCATGCTCATAGGGCTGTCGCTATCGAGTGCGGCCGTGGGTATGGCGTCTACCAACTGGCTGTTGGCCATCGTGGCTCTCGCTACAGCTATCATCATCACGCTCTACGCTAGGGGCCTCATGAAGCTCATACCCATATTCTGCGGTATCCTCGTGGGCTATATCACCGACCTCCTATTCTTTGAGGTAGATCTCGGGCTGGTTGCCAATGCCAAGTGGTTTGCTCTGCCACAGTTTATAGTGCCCGAGCAGCTTAGCTGGGAGCCAATCCTCTTCATGATCCCCGTGGCTATCGCTCCCGTGATCGAGCATATTGGCGATGTGTATGTGGTCAACAACGTTACGGGCAAGAACTTCGTCCAGTCGCCTGGGCTACATCGCACTCTCTTCGGCGATGGTCTCGCCTGTCTCTTCGCCTCGGGCATCGGAGCTCCACCCGTAACGACCTACTCGGAGGTAACGGGGGCTATGTCTCTGACCAAGGTAACAGACCCTGTGGTGTTTCGTATAGCGGCCATTACGGGTATCGTCTTCTCACTCATCAGCAAAGTAAGCGCATTCCTCAAGACCATCGACCAGGCGGTACTCGGAGGCATTATGCTACTGCTATTCGGCACGATAGCAGGTGCTGGCATCTCAAGTCTACTCAATAGCAAAGTCAACTTTGCCAGCCCTCGCAACGTAGTGATCATCTCCGTTACCCTAACGACAGGCATCGGTGGGGCAGTGCTATCTATGGGTAGCTTTACCCTCTCGGGCATAGGGCTGTCGGCTATCGTAGCCGTGGTGCTCAACCTGCTACTCCCCGAGACCAAGGAGGATAGACAACAAAGCGATGCCTCTACCTCTAGCAATCACTCCAAATCGTAAACTATATGAAGCGTATTTACCTAGCTTTGGCTACCCTCGTAGCCTCTGTAAGCCTCGTGCAGGCGCAGAATGTGCAGATGCACTACGACCTCGGCAGGGCTGTCTCCAAGGATCTGACGGCTCGCCCCACTCTGACGACGACCGTGGAGATGTTTCGTCCCGACCGCTGGGGGAGCACCTTCTTCTTCGTAGATATGAACTACCAAGCCAAGGGCGTGCAATCGGCCTACTGGGAGATAGCGCGTGACCTACGCCTATGGAAGGCCCCTATCGCCCTACACCTCGAGTACAACGGTGGTACGAGCAATGCCTTTAGCTACAACGATGCCTACCTCGTGGGTGCCAACTACTCCTACAATGCCCCCGACTACTCATGGGGCTTTGGCATCACACCTATGTACAAATACCTAGCCAAGCAAAGCCGTCCGCACTCAGCACAGCTCACCGCCACGTGGTACCTGCACCTCGCCGAGGGCTTCGTTACCTTCACGGGCTTTGCCGACCTCTGGAGCGACCGCAATGCGGCTGGACACAACACGACTGTCTTCCTCGCCGAGCCACAGATATGGCTCAATCTCAATAAGATACAGGGCATCAGCTCCGACTTCAACCTCAGCATCGGAGGAGAGGTAGAGGTTAGCTACAACTTCCCTGTGGAGAACCGTAAGCTGTGGGCCATCCCTACGCTAGCCCTCAAATGGACCTTTAAGTAATCCCCCCAAGACTACACCATAGACCCAAGTAGCATATGTCGCGTCTATACAAGATGCTAGGCTTTGACCCTAGCAAATACACCGTGCGTACCGAGGTAGTGGCTGGCATCACTACCTTCCTAACGATGAGCTATATCCTCGCCGTCAATCCCGACATCCTAAGTACTACAGGTATGGACAAAGGGGCGGTGTTTACTGCCACTGCCCTAGCCTCGGCTATCGGGACGCTACTCATAGCCTTCCTCGCCAAGCTCCCTTTCGCCCAGGCACCTAGCATGGGGATCAATGCCTTCTTTGCCTTCACCCTAGTCCTAGGGATGGGCTATAGCTGGCAAGCGGCCCTAGCTGCTGTATTCGTCGAGGGGATCATCTTCATCCTGCTGACAGCCTTCAATATCCGTGAGCAGATCGTGAACTGCATCCCCAAGAACCTACGCTTCGCTATCTCGGCCGGTATCGGCATGTTCATCGCCTTCATCGGGCTCAAGAATGCAGGCGTCATCGTCTCCAACCCAGCTACGTTCGTAACCCTAGGGAGCTTTGGGGCCACCTCTATCCTAGCATGCATCGGCATCCTAGTCAGCGCAGCCCTCATCGTGCTACGGGTGCGTGGAGCACTCTTCTACGGCATCATCATCTGTACCCTCATCGGCATCCCTATGGGGGTTACTGAGGTTCCTGAGGGCTTCGCCCCTGTGTCAATGCCTCAGTCGCTCACGCCCACTTTCCTACAGCTCGACTTCTCGGCTCTGCTCAATATGGATATGGCACTCACTATCTTCGCCCTCGTCTTCATGGATATCTTCAATACGATCGGTACCCTCATCGGTGCTGCGGCCAAGACGGAGATGATGGACGAGCAGGGCAACGTCAAGAACATCAAGCCTGCTATGATGGCTGATGCCATAGCGACCTCTGCAGGGGCGATGCTCGGCACGTCTACGGTAACGACCTTCGTGGAGAGTGCCTCGGGGATCGCAGAGGGAGGCCGTACGGGGCTGACCTCCTTCACTACAGCCTGCCTATTCGTGGTGGCACTCTTCCTCTCACCTCTCTTCCTCATAGTGCCATCAGCCGCTACGACGGGCGCGCTAGTTATCGTGGGCGTCTTCATGCTCGGGGCTATACAGGAGATCGACCTCTCGGATATGTCGGAGGCCATGCCCAGCTTCATCACCATGATCACCATGGTGCTGACCTACAACATAGCCGAGGGTATGGCCCTAGGGCTCATCAGCTACACCATAGTGAAGCTACTATGCGGCCGTTGTCGCGACGTTAGTCTCGCTCTCTACATCGTGTCGGCTCTACTGACGGCCCGTTACATCCTAGAGTCGCCTGCGGTCAAGGAGTTTATCGCCTCCAGTCTCTAGCTCGACCGAGGCCTAATACAGCGTATGGGGGCTGTGTCGCGTACTTTGCCGACACAGCCCCCACATCATTACTCCCCTCTATCCTACTCTCCTCGCCCTTGGTAGTACAGGCAGAATGAGCTCGAAGCCTAGAGAGTAGTAAGCAAGGGCATGAATGAAGGTATTGACTTTGTTGCCAGGAATAGTTATCTTTGTGTTGCGTTCGTTTATCAAGCAACAAATCAAAGGTTATTATGAGTAAAGATAAGATTATCCTAGCATCCATATCTGGGCTAGATAAGCCGGGGCTAACGGCTTCATTGACTAAGATCCTTGCTCAGTATGATGCATTTATCCTAGATATTGGTCAGGCCGATATTCACAACAACCTCAATCTAGGGATCCTCTTCCAGACCACCGAGAGCCAGTCTGGAGCCATCCTCAAGGAGCTACTCTTTCGTAGCTATGAGCTAGGGGTCAAGATCAAGTTTACCCCGATCACCGAGGAGGAATACTCTCGCTGGGTAAGCATGCAGGGCAAAAACCGCTATATCATCACCATGGTAGCTCGCAAGATCACAGCCCAGATGATCGCCAGCGTTACCGAGGTGAGTGCCGCCCAAGGGCTCAACATCGACGACATCAAACGCCTAACGGGGCGTATATCGCTCAACCCCGAGGAGAATGGCCCCTTGGCCAGTGTGGAGTTCTCCATGCGTGGTACACCTAAGGACATAGGTGCCCTACAGCGAGCATTCGTAGAGCTATCCGCCCTACACAATATGGATGTGTCCTTCCAACGCGAGAGCATGTATCGACGTACTCGTAGGCTCATATGCTTCGATATGGACTCCACACTGATACAGACCGAGGTCATTGATGAGCTCGCAGAGAGGGCTGGTGTGGGCGAGCAGGTACGCGCTATTACCGAGAGTGCCATGCGTGGCGAGATAGACTTCACCGAGAGCTTCGCCCAGCGTGTAGCCCTACTCAAGGGGCTCGACGTCTCTGTGATGCAAGATATTGCCGACCACCTCCCCATGACCGAGGGTGTAGAGCGCCTCATGAAGACCCTCAAGGTGGTAGGCTTCAAGATCGCTATCCTCTCGGGGGGCTTCACTTTCTTTGGCAACTACCTCAAGAACAAGTTCGGTGTAGACTACGTCTATGCCAACGAGCTAGAGATAGAGGACGGCAAGCTCACTGGTCGCTACGTAGGCGATGTGGTAGACGGCAAGCGCAAGGCCGAGCTACTGCGCCTGCTAGCTCAGGTAGAGGGCGTAGACCTCCAGCAGACCGTGGCTGTAGGCGATGGTGCCAACGACCTCCCCATGCTCTCGATAGCAGGGCTAGGCATCGCCTTTCATGCCAAGCCCAAAGTCAAGGACGGAGCCAAGCAGCACATCAGTACCGTAGGGCTCGACGGCCTGCTCTACTTCCTCGGCTACAAAGACTCTCTACTCGACGTCTAGAGCCCCAATCCATTCACCCAATAGCGCAAGACTATGCTACACCACATCGTACTATTCGCTCTCGAGGGCTTCGCCTCTACCGATGAGAAGCAGGCGCATCTCCTCAAGATCAAGGAGGCTCTCGAGGCTCTGCCCAAGGCCATCCCAGCCCTTCACTCTATGAGTGTCGTGCTCAACATCAACCCCAGCGAACCTTTCGACCTAGCCCTCACAGCCATCGTCGATAGCCTCGCCACCCTGCCCGATTACGCTTCGCACCCCGAGCACGTCCGCGTAGTTGCCGACCTCATCAAGCCCTACCTCTACCAGCGCGCCTGCATCGACTATCTAGGCGCATAGGGCACAATAGTCAACGAACCAGCCCCTTGCAGTGTAACACTGCAAGGGGCTGGTCGTCATACAACCAAGGGTAAGACGCTAGAGGGTCTTGAGAGCCTCCAAAATACGTCCACACGCCAATCCATCACCATAGGGATTGGTCGCTCTACTCATGCCCTCATAGTACGCAACGTCCTCGAGCAGTCGGCTACACTCGGCTACGATACGGTCATAGTCTGTGCCTACTAGCTTCACTGTACCTGCCTCTACGGCCTCGGGGCGTTCGGTCGTATCACGCATCACGAGGACTGGCTTACCTAGCCCAGGTGCTTCCTCTTGGATACCTCCACTATCGGTCAAGACAATGCTCGACTTGCCCATGAGATAGACGAAGCTCATATACTCAAGGGGCTCCAAGAAGAACATATTACCTAGCGACGACAAGTCTTCGCCAAAGACCTCATGGATCGGGCGGCGCACATTGGGGTTGAGATGCATTGGATATACGAAGTCCACTAGAGGGAAGCGCGTCTTGAGCGTCTTGATTGCCTGGCAGATGTGCACAAACCCATCCCCAAAGTTCTCGCGCCTATGCCCTGTGATCAGCACTAGACGTCGCTTCTCTTGCTCTAGGCGATCGACGTCGTACCCCAAGATGCGGAGATGTGCCTTCAGCTCACTTTGTACAGCCTCCTCTTGATCGATATAGCTTGTTACCCAGTGCAAGGCATCAATCACAGTATTGCCCGTCACAGCTATGCTCTCATCAGCAATACCCTCAGCAAGGAGGTTGAGACGGCTCTGCGTCGTAGGAGCGAAGTGCAGAGAGGCAATACGCCCCGTGAGCTGTCTATTCATTTCTTCGGGCCATGGGCTATAGATGTTGTGTGTGCGTAGGCCAGCCTCTACATGCCCCACAGGTATCTGTTCGTAGAATGCCGCCAGCGCAGCAGCGGTGCTAGTAGTCGTGTCTCCATGCACCAGCACTACATCGGGGCGCGCCTCTCGCAAGACGCCACGCATGCCCAGTAGCACCCTACTAGTTACGTCATAGAGGTCTTGACCTTGCTGCATGATAGCCAGGTCGTAGTCGGGCTCTATCCTGAAGATCTCTAGCACCTGCTGTAGCATCTCTCGGTGCTGCCCCGTAACGCATACAATCGTCTCAAACATCTCTGGTGACCGCTTGAGCTCTAGCACCAATGGAGCCATCTTGATCGCCTCTGGCCTTGTCCCAAAGACCAGCATCACACGCTTCTTCATATAGTTCAGTCTACTATTACTTGAATACAATCCTTCAACATACGCTCTGCAAGGCGATTGCGATCAAATTCCTTCGCGAGTGCTGAGCACCCTGCCTGACATCGAGCATAGATGTCTGGGCAAATGATCTCTCTCAGCTTCGCCTCAAAGCTCTCCGCATTCTCTGGCTCAAAGAATAACCCTGCACCATAGCCCTCGACGATCTCTCTAGCCTCTCCATCGACTCCGATGAGGATAGGGCATCGCATCGCTGCACTCTCAAAGATCTTAGAGGGGATAACGGTGGTGAATAGCTCACTTCTTCTCAAATTGATCAGAGCTATATCGACGACCGACAAGTAGCGCCCCACTTCCGACTTGGCGACGGGCTCTAGCATCGTAACGTTAGTACATCCTAACTCCTCCTTGAGCTTCAATAGGTTGTCTTTCTCTCCTCCTGTGCCAAGAAACAAGAAATGGTATCTCGAGTCTCGCTCTAGGCTCTTGGCACATCTGAGGATAAAATCTAGCTTG
This sequence comes from Porphyromonas sp., assembly GCA_041854325.1. Lineage (GTDB taxonomy): Bacteria > Bacteroidota > Bacteroidia > Bacteroidales > Porphyromonadaceae > Porphyromonas. The sequence goes on along the minus strand of JBHACB010000097.1, from coordinate 39,273 downwards.
TGAGCCATACCATGGGTTCCAATGTAGCCTATCACGACTTTGCCTCCAAGGCCCAATTCATCGACTAGAGCCTCATCCTTGCTCTTGGGCTGGAAAGCCTCTAGACAGACTCCATTCTTAATAACATCTATCTTGCTATCGACTATGCCTCTACCCGCAATCTTACACTTAAAGGCATCTGTTACGACGACGATCCTCCTAGCAGAATGGTAGCATCTCATCTCTAGCCATTCGAAGAAGCGATATGCAGCTCCTCTGTTCATCGCCCCTACAGCGGCGATACTCTCGGGCCAAAGGTCGCGAACCTCCATAATCCAAGGCTTGCGCTTACAAAACGCGAGAGACATCCCTGCAAAGGCGGTAAAGAACTGTGGACTAGTAGCAATGATTAGATCTGTTCTTTGGAATAGCCCCGCAACGAATGCGGTACAAGCATAGCTAACAAAATCTATCGTACGCTTCAGAAAGCCTTCATTCTTGGCAATATAACTCCAGACACGTACTACCTCGATCCCTGCTATTGTTTCTCGCTGATAGAGCCTGTTCTTGTAGCCTGCATAGACCTTTCCCTGTGGGAAGTTGGGGGCGCAAGTGATGACCGTAACCTCTGCTCCCAGCTCGACCCACCTCCGGCAGTGCTCATAGGTACGAGTAGCTGGTGCATTCACCTCTGGAGGGAAGTTGTCAGTTAAGAACAATATCTTCATTTGTTTATCAGTAAAAAAATATCGCAATTAGAGACTAATACATAAAAGACGGAGACCAATACTAGCCTAACACAATTGCTTTGATAGCTCCTAATACCCTCGTTGTGAGAAAAGAGATCTTATACCTCCGAGGGCATCGAGCATAGATCTCTAATTCCTTAGAGATAAGCCTCAAAGCATTCGCTATTCGCGCGTGCAAAGGCCTCTTATGCCTAGTCAAGCTTCCCTCTCTGATTCGACGATAATAAATCGCTCGAGATGATGTGAATGATACCTTATTAAGTCTATCAGAGATTAAGAACATAAATAAGCTATCCTCCCCTATTGACATCGTGCAATCGAAGCGTCTATCAGATATAATATCTCTATGTATCAACTTCATACATGGACCTGAAAAGAATTTACGAGCAACTTGAAAGTGAAGCATGCCTCTCGAGGCATATGTATCGTAAACATCTGTGATCCGATAGTTCTTCAAAATAGTACCATCGTCCTTGAAGGCAATCGGTCTGCACAACGAAACTACATCTCGGGAAGCATGTTGATATAGCTCTTCCAAATAACATGCCGATACATAGTCATCATCGTCAAGAAAGCATATGTATTCTCCGTTGGCACAATCTAAGGCCATATTTCTCGCATTAGACACTCCAGGCAGATCAGTTTGCATTAGAAAGAGAGGAAAGCCTTCGATGGATGCATGCTCCAAGATCATGGTTCTGTAAGGTTCATCGCACCCATTGAGCACTACTATTACCTCAAAGTCTTCATAAGGCATCGTTTGTGCTATTAGCGAAGCCAAGCATTCAATAATATACTCACTCGGCCTGTAGGTCGGGATAATGATACTAACTTTCTTCATACACTACCAATGCTCATTGTACAGCTTTTCTCTCATCAAGAATGTCTGATAGGGCGTATATGGATCTTTCTGTGTTAGCCCCTGCTCATAGGAGGATGTGGCTAATCTTAGGGTATATACGTAGAGAAACAGACAAGAGCATAGGGCACAATAACGAGTAACTGTACGACGAGGTATCAGGAAAAGCAAATTGGGTAATAACACAATCAATACAATAAGGAAAAATGTCGATAGCCGACCTCCGACAACGGCGACGGGGCTAAAAATATTGAATATAGATACACCTATAAGAAATAGATTTGATTGAAATTGAAGCTCTAGACTATGTTTCTTAATTTGTCTCAGTAAAAACAGTACGAGCACGAATATTAGGTTGAACATGATAAATTGGCTCTTATATCCCATCAGCCCTTCATTGTCGACAATGAACCTCTGTGCTCTCGTTACGATCTCGAGATCAATCTTGATCGTTGTCAATATAGGCAAAACAATACTAGAGGTGAACGAAAGGGCATATATCACGTATGTCCCTTTCATACTGATAGGATACTTTCTGATAATCATAGCAAAGAGCAAGATCCATGCAGAACCATGTGATAAAACAGCGAGTAAAAACCATGAAAAGGCAACCCGCCACCGTCCTTGGAATAGATAGTGGAAATACAAAAGACCAAATGCCACCGCCATAAACTGTCTAATGATAGACAATGATGCCCAAAAGAATAGCGGTATACTCATAAAGATCAATATAGAGAGCCTATAGTCTGCAGATTCTTTGTATACATAGTATGCAATGCCTCCGACAATCAATGCGGAGGTAACGATAAAGTAAATCTGAGAGAACTCTAACCATCTCGCTAACCCTATGAGCCATTTGGTCGTTGGCTCTAGCCTGTCGTAGGTGATACTATATTGATTTCGGCCTAGTATGATGTCAAGATAGTTGGAGAAATCGTATCCCACATTGTATCTCAAGGCACACACCAACCCCACAATTAAGAAAAACAAGAGCGCCCCAGACTTCTTATTCTTCGGGAGAAGTAGGAGAAACGCAAAGAGTAAGAGATAGAATATCATTAACTTCCGACTTTATCCAGCACCTCATTCCATCGCTCTTGCCAACGATCAAAAGAGAATGAGTGATCAATAGTGGCTTGTGCACTCTGAGATATCCTACTAAGCAAATCTCGATCCTGTGCAAGTAGTTCTAGCTTAGATACAATATCGTAGGCTGACTCGGGGCGTACAAATAATCCATTGAAGCCATCAAGTACGATATTGGTCATGCCCCCTACGTATGTACAAATCGGTACTACTCCCACAGCCATCGCCTCTAGAAGAGAAAATGATGTTCCCTCAGAGCCAATGGTCGGTATAATAGCGACATCGTATCCTCGGTGAAAAGCAAGCGAATCTTTGGCTTCATACTTCGTGATACTCACATTGTCGTGTATTCCTTGGAGTCTTTCTATATGGCTACAATAGTCACCATCCCCAGCGAATGTAAAATGAAAGCGCTTATCTCCAGCAAAGTGCTCTACGACCTTGATCATTTCCTCAACTCCTCGCCTGCGCACAAACCGCCGAGCGAATAAGACCTGAAGAGGAGCCTCTACATTTGCCTCATATAGTCGTGGTTTGTCTGTATAAGAGAAGTTAGGTATGACAAATATCGAGCGTTCCTCCTCTGGGAGGCAGAATGTCCGATACCAATTCCAAAAATTGTAATCAACACAAACTTTGTATGCCGATCGATTGAAAACTGCCCTAGCTCTTCTCCTCTGCAAATATTTAAAGCAATGCCCCAATCCTAAGCCAAGGGCCAATCGACGCCACTTATTTTCTACAGGATAATAATCAAAGTCAATCCCATGCTGAATAGCAATCGTCTTTTCGTGCCCTACTTTCGTTGAGTAGGTATCCGTGCCCCAAATAAGGAGATCGTCAGTATGTAGTTCATCTCTAATCGCATTGTACAATCTCCGTGGATAGTTTGCATCTGTAGAGCAAACTATCCCTCGATATTCTACCTCATCTTGACGTATGACAAACGATCGCTCAGCGCATTGGACAACGACTGGTTCTAGACCTCTTGCCTTTAATACTTGAGTCAAGGCGACTAGATAGGTTTCAATTCCTCCAATAATGAGGCGGCTACCATCAGCACTATAGATATGCTTGTAGATGACAAATGCTTTCATCTCGAACAGTTACTTTTTTCGATTGATATGAACAAGATAAAGAAGCTGATACCCAGCATGCAGTGAGTACGAGGATAAGACGGCCAATGCGATACCCACCGCCCCTAACTCTAGAGAGAGGAACCAGAGAGAAGAGACTAGGAATAACACCGCCCAAACAAGATTAAAGGCAAAACCTTCCCACATCTTGGATCTACTAGAGATAGACAGGCCAACGACGTTTGCAAAAGCTATTGGTATGGCCGACAAGGCAAGTAATACCAAAGGCCATGGGTCATCAAACGACTGTCCATATAGCGACATAATGAAAGAACTAGCCCCAGCAACGGCTACTCCACAAAGTGAAGCAATGCCGACGTTAATAAGAATATTTACTCTCAATATTTGCCAAAAGTCCTCTGCTTGCTTGTCTCTCAATCCAGCCAGAGTGGGCAAGATAACCTGGCTCACCGCAGTCGGAACAAAGAGTATCATCAAACGCCATTGATCTGCAGCTTCAAACAGGGCTAGCTCGGCAAATCCTCCTTCCTTGACCAGCATTGATTTGGCGATCCAATACGCTGGCATTATCAAAATAGCTGATAGAGTAGCAGGGAGCGTAAAACGAGCGAGGATTGATACATCAAAATGAGCTAACTGAACTTTCCAAGATATAGGAACGTTGAAGGCTCTGAAAATTCTCCGAAGCGAATAAGTATTCAGCACATACAAAGCTATAAACCCAACTCCAAACCCAAGCACTGCCCCATATACCCCATAGAAATATGCACCCAGGAGCATGAATATCGCTTCGGCGACACTACCCCAAAAGGAGTTAATCGCCATAATCTTAAAGCACTCAAATCCAGAGAGTGCTCCACTCTGAACAGCATTTAATACAGTAACAAAGAGCAACAAAGCCCCGATGTTAATAGCCTCTGTCAGCTGAGGAGCATCAAGCAAGCCTATCGCAATCTTCTCTGAGAATGAAAGAGTTGTGGCCACTAACAGAGATGCGACAATGAGCGCAAAGATTTGAGAGAAATGATAGACGTGGCTAACTCGAGATATGTCTCTCTCCTTATGTTCTGCAATATATTTAGTCGCAGTAAGCCCGATACCAGCACTACCAAAAGCTACAAACATATTGATAGTCGAGCGTACCATGCCAAACTCGCCATAGGCTTCCTTTCCTAAGATCTGAGCACATGCTATACCCGCAACTAGGATGATCAGCTTGGATACGAGTGTACCAGCAAAAGACCAACTCGCACCATGCACAATCCTTTGCAGTACTAGAGAACCACAGAACTTCTTTCGCAATTGATCCGCAATCATCACGAGGGAAATAGCTTCGTCAAAAGATCTAATACCCTAACGAAGGGTGCCACAGAAGTCGAGGAGGAGCTTGGTGGGGGAGGTGCGAGGGAGAGAGCGGAAGGGGGTGTGGGCCGTGAGGTAGGCGACGATGTCGGCTCGCTCGAAGGCCTCAGTATAGGGCGTGAGCGGTAGCGAAGGGTAAGCCTCGATATTGGGCTCGACGAATAGGAGCTCAGCACCTAGGTTGAGGTCTCGTACAGCGAGGGCGATCTGCTTGGCTGGCGACTCACGCAGATCATCGATATTGGGCTTGAAAGCTAGCCCCATAAGGGCCACGACAGGCTTACGACCATTCCTCAACTCAAACTCTAGCATCGCAGACTTGATCCGCTCCACGCACCATAGAGGCTTGAAATTGTTGCGTTCGCGTACTGTGGCTATCAGACGGCTTTCCTCTGGAAACGCTGCTGTCAGGAAGTAGGGATCCACAGCAATGCAATGTCCTCCGACACCACATCCTGGCTGTAGGATATTGACACGCGGATGCTTATTGGCTAGGGATATTAGCTCCCAAACGTTGATCCCAGCCTTGTCGCAGATCAGAGACAGCTCATTGGCAAAGGCTATCTGAGCATCTCGGCTAGCGTTTTCGGTGAGCTTGCACATCTCGGCCGTACGCGCATTGGTAGGATGTAGCTCGCCCTTGACGAACTGACCGTAGAATGCCATAGCCTGCTCCGTAGAGGCAGGGTCGATCCCCCCAAGCACGCGGTCGTTGTGCACGAGCTCGTGGATCACATTGCCGGGCAATACCCGCTCGGGGCAGTAGGCGATATAGATCTTGCCTCGTAGCTCGGGGCGAGCAGAGAAGATGAGCTGAGCCATAGCCTCGGTAGTGCCTACTGGCGAGGTAGACTCTATCACATAGAGATCGCCCTCCTTGAGTAGGGGGAGCACCGCCCTCGTAGCGGCCTCTACGTAGGAAATATCGGGCTCGTGATCGCCCTTGAATGGTGTGGGAACGACGATAAAGTAGGCATCGCTCTCTCGGGGCTCTGTAGCAGCCTTCAGAGCACCACTAGCTACGACCTCACGCAGGAGATCCTGTAACCCCGGCTCCACGATGTGTAGCAGACCCGCATTGGTTTTCTCCACCACGCTAGGATTGATATCCACACCCAGTACCTTGATACCATGTTTGGCGGCAATGATCGCCGTTGGTAGGCCGATGTAGCCCAACCCCATAAAACAAGCTGTCATTTTCTCTAAGACTATGCTGATAGTTAATTGTATATCGGATATAAAATAATGAAGCGCGTGTGTACCCAGCTACACCTATAGTATCTCGACGTAGTCGAGCTCGGTAGCCGAGAGGGTGAGGGCTAGCAGGGAGCCTACCAGCAGACAGATCCGCTTGGCACGTCGCCCCTGCACCTTGACGAACAGGGCTTCCTGCCCATCGAGAGCACCACCATGTATGCGAATGCGTGTGCCTCGTGCTACACTGAGCTCATCGATAGAGACGTACTGCAAGCCCTGGCTGTAATGCTCGACCGCCGTAATGAAGGCCTCCATTTGGCGAGGAGGCACTACGATCGGACGGTTCGTGCCATCGTGTCGCTCCATCATGAAGTGCAGGAAGGGGATGCTACGCTTGGCCTTGAGGAGCTGATCGTAGCGTGCCTCGACGAAGATAAGGTCTCGACACAAGGGCTGGCTAGCAGGCTTCCCATTAGGCACTAGTGGCAGCTCTGGCACATAGACGCGCAGACCTCGTCCCTCCAGCTCGGCTTTAGCTGATGCATTGCGCCCATAGGTCGCCCTAAGGGCATACCACTGCAGAGGGCTTAGCTCGGGTGTCATAGGCAGATGTTCTTGGGGTAGGGACACACCTTGGGGGCTTTGCCCTAGATATACCACTCTCTAGACCAATCAATTACACTCGCACTTCGCTCGATAGCGTATATATCTGCGTACGACATCGTTCTTCGGGTTCGGAGCTAGAGAGCCAGCCAAGAGTCCATGAATAGACCTCTGCTACTCCCTCTCTAGATCCAACTGCAAAGATAACATCTCTAAACATTATCTACAAGCTAGGCGATGCAATGGCTAGAGCAAACGCATCTACCGATCGGTACATTGTCCTAGCCAAGCACGGCCAAGCATCCGCGGGCTTGCTCCACCACTCCGACCTCGATGAAGCACATCTCGGCCAAGAAGTTCGATATTTTGGGGCAAAAACATCGAACTTCTCCGCCGAAAACATCGAACTTTTCAACAAAAAACATCGATGTTTTCGGGTGAAAACATCGATGTTTTTTTACTTGCCTGCCAGAGTGTCCGCCTAGAGATGATCGGGAGAAGCCTTCGGTCGAAGGTGAAGGTTATATGACTAGCATCCTAGGCTAAGCGAGCACCACGAGGCTGAGGGCCATTATGGCCATGCCTGTGATGAGGCCATAGATAGAGATGTGGTGCTGGTCGTAGGCGTGCGTGGCTGGGAGTAGCTCGTCAAGCGATATGAATACCATGATACCTGCCACTATAGCGAATATCTGCCCCATAAGTATGGGCGTAATGAAAGGCATCAAGATGAGGTAGGCGACGATAGCTCCGAGAGGCTCTGCTAGCCCCGACAGGAGCGACATCATGAAAGCCTTGCGCCTACTCTTCGTTACCTGATAGATGGGGACAGCTACGGCAATACCCTCAGGGATATTGTGTATAGCTATGGCAATAGCTATGGCGATACCGAGCGTAGGGTTCTCAACGGCAGATATGAGCGTAGCCATGCCTTCGGGAAAGTTGTGCAGGGCGATCGCGCTAGCGGTAAGGACGCCCATACGCATAAGCTTGGCGCCCTTGCGTACAGGCTGGTCGAGCTGATCAAGGTCGCGTATCTCGTGAGGGTTCTCAAACGAAGGTATCAGACGGTCGATAATACCGATGAGGGCGATCCCCCCGAAGAAACACAGCCACATCACCGCCTGCCCCCTGGTATCGCCCATCTCTGCCGACAAGACCTCGCGCGAGGTAACTAGAAACTCGCCAAAAGACACCAAGATCATCACCCCAGCCGATAGACCGAGGGCAAACGAGAGGAACTTGACGTTGGTACGCTTGGCAAAGAGTACCACGAGCCCCCCGATAGCCGTAGCCAACCCTGCGAATAGGGTTAGTAGGAACGCAATGATGACGTTCTGATCCATATTGTGATCCCCATAAGGGGCTGATAAATCGTTTAGTTTACTGCAAAGATATAGATATTTCGCCTTGGTAGCCTCTAGTAACGAGCACTAGCCGTACCCGTGAGTAGCAAGATGGGTATAGAGAGGCGTAGGCGTAGAGCTTGCTGACCCGCTAGGTCGCTACCGACGAAGGCTCCGATGCGTAGCAGGTCGCCCCAGCCAATGGAGTAGCCTGCCTCGTACCACTGCCGAGCTCCCGTCCCATAGTAAGCGCGCAGGTGCCATGCTTCGTCGAGCGACCAGTCTACGAGGCGTGCTAGGGCCAAGCGCCCTGCACTATAGTCGAGGTAGCCCCATGCCCAGCTATGAGCCGTCTCTATGCCGGTAGGGAGAGTGCTCCATGTGCCATAGATAGAGTAACGCCCTAGGTCGGCTCCTCGAGGTAGGAGGCGTAGGTCGGCATCTGTGGTGCGGCTCCTATCGAGATAGGTCCCTGCCGATAGCCCCCAGTAGATCTTATTGGCATCGTCCCAAGCGTAGGCCGCGCGTAGATGTAGCTCTAGTGTCTGATAGGTACTGAAGGGCGTATGCCTAGCACGAGAGTCCGTGGGGTCTAGTGCCCAGCGATAGCTAAGCCCTAGCTCGGGAGCGAAATAGCCTCGGGGGCGTTGCATAGGCGTGGGGTATAGAGCAGACATAGGGGCGCGCCGAGCCCAGTCGTAGTAGACATCGACCTGCCCCATGAGTACCTGATGCTGGTGCCGATCGCTACTAGGCACGGTGGGTGTGCGGTGCTCATATAGCCCTAGGGTATTGAGACGCAGGTGGGGTGTCAGATAGATCGTGTTGCGCAGACTGGCATAGTGTCGGGTGTAGTACGACACACTACCATTCTGCCCAAGGGGAGCGATATGTACACCAGCCACATACTCCTCATTGGAGAGGTGTGTCGTCTCGCGCGAGGTGATCCCCCCAGAGAGTATCGCTAGCCCTGCACGCTCGGGAGCGTAGAAGTAGAGGAGGTTGTTCTCCGTCATCCAGCGCTGGCTACGGGTCGTGTAGTTGTTGGCAGTACGTAGCACTACCTTTTGGCCTGGTGCTATCTGATACTTGAGTACTAGTTCGTACCCAAGCCATGCTCCATCGGTAGGGTTGGTATCGTTGAAGATATGTACGAGGCCATCGAGCCCTAGTGTCCAGCGAGGCGATAGAGGCACTTCTGTCCCGAGTATCGTGTGCTCAAGGGCCTTGAGCCAAGGGTTGGGTTTGGAGGATGAAGTAGAGTCTTGCCCCACGACGAAGCTATCAAGTAGGCGATAGCCTCCATCGCGATCGAAAGGTGGTAGCGGGCGCATACGCCCCACACGATGCAGGTCGAGCCCTCCGATAGTCGTCTGGGCATGAATAGCACCTATAGCTAGTAGCAGGGCGAGCGTGAGGGTAATGTATCTAGTCTTGCTTGGCTTCATTAGCCCAAAGATACGGCAAATCATCGTGTGTATCTACCCGATAGTGCTACTCGGCTGGTGCATCCTCGGGCATTTCCTCCTGGCTAGGGACCACTGCTCCCCCGAAGACAGCCCTCAGAAAGCTCGTCAGCACACGCCTCGATGCTGCTGCGCTAGGCATATCATTGGACAGGTAGGTCAGTGTGTACCATTCGCCTCCATGATAGATATAGCCAGCGTAGCATGCCACGCCACGCATCGTCCCACTCTTGAGGTAGGCCGTCAGCTCTCCAGCTGGCATGAGCCGACGTACTGTGCCATCGAGCCCTACCTGAGGCAAGGCACCGACGAGGGCTCCATCGTGTGGCTCCAGTCCCCCAAAGAGGTCTATGAGGATATGTGTCATCGCTGTAGCGGTCATCCTATTGGCACGGCTAAGTCCAGAGCCATCTACAATATACATAGCCTCGGGCGATAGCTTGAGGCGTCTCTGCCAATAACTTTGGACAGCAGGGCCTCCGCCCAGCCTTGGGTCTATGGCCGCGGCTATGGCCTCGGCATATAGGTTGTTGCTTCGATGATTGGCTATGATGCTCAGAGTATCGAGCCTATGCGAGTAGTAGGTATGTATGAGACGCCCCTCGGGCTCGTAGCCTACGTAGCTCGTGTGTACCTCGCCCTGTATGGCGATGCCTCGATGCTCTAGCTCGGCCTTGAGATGCTGCCCTGCGTAGTGGGCAGGGCTAGGGCTTGCTACGCGCAGGTGTATCGCCTGCCGTCCCCGAGGTAGGGTGCCCTCAAGACGCACCTCAGGCTTCATAGGTATGAGATACCGATCGATGTGCTCACGTGCACCAGCTTTGAGGCTATTGATCCAAGTGATGCCACCTAGGGAGTCTCGCCCCACGATCTCAGCATTGCTACCGATACGAGTAGAGGTGCGCAGATAGAGATCGTAATAGTTATCACGATAGTTGAAGCCATAGACCCCAGCCCCATAGGAGAGGCCTATGTCCTCTGCTTCCCAGCTCGGGTGTGGCCCAAGTCCTCGCTCCATAGAGCCATCTATGTGCAGTCCGCCACGCACATATCTCACACCCTGTAGGCGTAGGGCCATGGCTAGCTCGGAGGATAGACGTAGCGTATCGCGTGGTATCAGGCGTGAGGCGACAGAGGGATCTATGCCTCCTCGCAGGAGCAGTGCACCATCGAGCGTATCGCCACGCACCTCACCGATCATATAGACCTGCGTGGGGAAGCGGTAGCTAGCACCAAGCACCCTCATGGCAGCACCTGTCGACAGCACCTTGACGACAGATGCTGGGATCATCGGCTGATCGGGACGATGGCTATAGAGCGTCTTGCCATCCGATATCCTCGTTAGGCTAAGAGCGACGCGTCCACCGAGGCGCTCCTCTCCCTCTAGGATGATATTCATCGGGGCGACTTCCTGCGCCAGTGCTTGTCCAGCGTTACCTACCGAGACAAGTAGGATAGCCGACAGCAGTACCCCCCTCATATATGCCAATGTCTCTGCGATCTTGATCTGATAGCTCATACCATAATAACGCCATAGAGCTCCAAAGGTTGTGCTACGCCTCGAACACCTCCCCACCACCGCTACTGCCGCCTCCCTAAGAAACGTGAGATAGGCCCTACTAGAGGATTGAGACAATCGTAGTGGGGCCTATCGCAGGGTCGGGGGATTGGAGGGCTTACTTGGCGAAGCTGACAGCGCGGGTCTCGCGGATGACGGTGATCTTCACCTGACCAGGGTAGGTCATCTCGTCCTGAATACGCTTGGCGATCTCGTTGCTGAGCGTCGAGATAGAGGCATCGTCGGTATTCTCGGCACCTACTATCACGCGGAGCTCACGCCCAGCCTGTATGGCGTAGGTCTTCACGACACCAGGATATGACAGGGCGAGCTGCTCTAGATCGTTGAGGCGCTTGATATAGGCCTCCACGAGCTCTCTGCGAGCCCCAGGGCGTGCGCCACTGATAGCATCGCAGACCTGCACTATGGGGGCTATAAGGCTCTCCATCTCTATCTCGTCGTGGTGCGCCCCGACAGCATTGCATATCTCAGGCTTCTCCTTGTACTTTTCGCAGAGCTTCATCCCTAGTAGAGCGTGTGGTAGCTCGGGCTCGTCGTCGGGCACCTTGCCGATGTCGTGCAGCAGGCCAGCACGCTTAGCTTTCTTGGGGTTGAGGCCCAGCTCACTAGCCATGATAGCGCAGAGGTTGGCCGTCTCGCGAGCATGCTGGAGGAGATTTTGTCCATAGCTAGAGCGGTACTTCATCTTGCCCACGATACGGATTAGCTCGGGGTGCATGCCATGTATGCCGAGGTCGATGACGGTACGCTTACCTGTCTCGATGATCTCCTCCTCGATCTGCTTGCGTACCTTGCTGACGATCTCCTCGATACGCGCAGGGTGGATGCGCCCATCCTGCACCAGCTGATGTAGGGCTAGGCGAGCTACTTCACGGCGCACGGGATCGAAGCTCGATAGCACAATGGCCTCGGGCGTGTCGTCTACGATGATCTCGATGCCAGTGGCAGCCTCTAGAGCGCGGATATTGCGCCCCTCACGGCCGATGATACGCCCCTTGATCTCGTCGCTCTCGATATGGAAGACCGTTACAGAGTTTTCGATAGCCGTCTCGGTAGCTAGACGCTGGATGCTCTGTATGACGATGCGTTTGGCCTCCTTGCCCGCGGTCATCTTGGCCTCCTCCACGATCTCGTTGATGTAGCTCTGCGCTTGGTCTTGTGCTTCGCTCTTGAGGCTCTCTATGATGCGCTCGCGCGCCTCCTCGGCCGACAGGCCACCGATAGCCTCGAGCTGCTCCACCTGACGGCGATGTAGCTCCTCGACCTCGCCACGCTTGCGGTCGATGGCATTCTGCTGTTGGCCTAGGGTTTCCTTGACAGCGTCTAGCTCTTTGCTACGCTTACCGAGCTCATCTTGTCGCTGATTGAGCGATTGCTCGCGTTGCTTGAGCTTGTTCTCCCCTTGCTTGAGGCGGTTGTTGTTGTCTGCGATCTGCTTCTCGAGATCGCCCTTGAGCTGGATAAACTTCTCCTTGACCTCGAGCAGCTTCTTCTGCTTGAGCACCTCAGCCTCTCGTTGGGCTTCGCTGAGGATGGAGTCGGTCTTTTGCTTAAGAATGCGTTCGTTGACGAACCACATCGCTCCAGCTCCGATGATGAATGCCCCTAGGGTTAGGGCGATAATTACTAATACTCCCATTGAAATTGATTGATATACAAACCTATTGGGAGAGACACAACGATGCGCATGGCGACATCATCGACACTAGAAGACTATCGGGGGAAGAATGGATCGGCCGACTACTGGCTATCGCTCCTCAGGCTAGCACTACACGAGGCTAATATCTCCTCGACGCTATCGTTGAGTGCTCGTAGCTGTGCCCCTAGGTCGCGCGTCTCGAGCTCGGCCTTGGCGAGCTCTGCTCGGTAGGCAATGTCGAGGGCGGCCATGGCGATATATCCCATGGGGGATACTTCGCTTTCGTTGGGATACTTGGCTCTATATAGTTGGGTTGTCTGCTTCAGCTCCTCTCCCGCTTGGCGGAAGTGCGACTCCTGCACAGCGGGTACCGTCAGGTAGAGCTTCTGCTCCTCCACCTGTATCGAGATCCTCTGCCTGTCCCGTCTGGGGCTGTCCATCATATAATGCCTGCTCGGCTTTGAGCTGACTAATGCAGCATTCTACTTCCTTGATAATCTCCTCTAGATAGCCTGCTGCCTGTTCGCGCTCGCTCGTCGAGCCTGCGAGGGCAACGGCCGCTCTAGTAGTCGAACACCTACGCTCGGCCTCGGCCAGCTCCCGACGCAGGGCGTCGAGCTCCTGGGCCTGCCGTGCAAGCTCACTCCTGAGGTTCACGATCGTGCTACACTGGCGTTCGGCTAGCGTCGCAAGGCGCTGCATGTTGTACTTCAGCCGATGTAGCTCTTGTTGCTCGTGCTCTGTCATAAGCGTACAGTTGTTCTCTCGTGGTGCAAAAGTAACATTTTTGCACCACAATAGCAAGATGCTCTCCCATGGGGCTAGGGCAAGCCATAGGCAAGGGCTAGCAAGGGGCCTAAGAGCTACTTATCGGCAGACGATCTCTAGCCGAGCGATAGTGTCCTAGATGGAGCCATTAGTTTCGCTAGGCTGTACACCCCGATCGGCCTAGGGCAAACGAAATTTCTCTCTAGGGTGAACGGAGCGTTCACCCTAGGGGTGCCGAAGAGCTCGGTGTGCGCCCCTAGGCTTCAGCCTACTTGGTAGCCTCAGCGAAGCCTATCGCGGGGGGGCATCGTGAGCTGCCGTAGCACGTTGGCGAGAGCAAGCCTTGCTAGTAGCTCTTGGCGGGGCCAGCACTATTGCCTACCTTTGTCGCCATATTTTTGTCCCCAATAGTATTAGTAGCATCATGACAGATTACCCTATTTGCCCCAAGTGTGCAGGCGAGAATACGTATTTTGACGGCACGACGTATGTGTGCCCCGACTGTAGCCAAGAGTTCAATCCCACAGAGACCTCACACGAAGAGGAGACCGCTCCCGTAGCTCAGGACTGCAACGGCACACCTCTAGCAGATGGTGATGCCGTTACGGTGATCAAGGACCTCAAGGTCAAGGGTTCGTCCATGGTGATCAAGCAGGGCACGAAGGTCAAGAGTATCCGCCTAACGGACAACCACGAGGAGGTCGACTGCAAGATTGACGGCTCGGGGATCGTGCTGAAGACTTGCTTCCTGCGCAAGGGGTAGATCCCCTCCCCCTCTCCGCTCTCGATGCCTACACTGCCGACAGGCCAGCCCCTCTAGAGGAGCTGGCCTGTCGGCAGTGTGCCCTTGATAGGGGGCATGGAGAAGGGATGGAGAGACCTCTATACGCCCCCTTGCTAGGGCTCTAGGGCCTACTGGGGAGCGACACCTCTACCATACTCACCTATAGTATGATGCTAACGGAGGCCACTAGCCCATCGGCTGCGCCTACGCCCCTCCTCACGTCTTTCTTCACTTCCTTGCCATCTTTGAGCAGGTAGACCGTCAAGACACTACTCTCCTTGGTCGACCTGGCATTGATCTGCACTTTAATGGATTTCTTGATGCTGTAGTGTCCCTCCCATTCGGTCTTACCGACCATACTCGCCACGTGTGCATCCGTGAAGACGGAGTAGTCCCTCGACTCTCCCTGTATCTCGGTGTCGATGTAGATGGTGCCTCCATACAGCACCCCTCCTTCCTCTATGGTTGCCTTCACGGTGTAGGTGCCGGCTGTGGCGGTGCCTCCTGCCACATCATCGGTACGATTGGAGCAAGATGCGAGGATCCCCACCCAAGCAACCAATACTAGAACAAGAATTTTTTTCATAATTTTCAATTATTAAATGATAGGGCAAAGATATACTTTTTCGCTTCTAATCACAATCTCGACAGTCCTGCGACCAGCCCAGTGCCCTGTGCGATATTCGGAGGCAGTAGTGTGGGTGTAAATATTTTTCGTACCTTTGTGGCACGAGGCAGACGACCAGCCCAGCATTTGTGAGTGGTCTATCTGCACTAGGTGGAGGATTGGACTCTAGCTTACACGCCCCTCTTCAACAATTATCCTACCGACGGCTTACTTATCACCCTCCCACAGGAGGCTCTTATAATATTGTAGATAGTGCATCGTTAGGAGTATAGGCTAGGCTCTACCAGCACCAACCGATCAAACAATTAATTAGACGACAATAATACATATACCTCTCTGCAACGATAGAGAGGACTAATCATATCCGAATATGCAAAGCTACAACATCGCTGAGCTCAACGACAAGTCGCTCCAAGAGCTTGGAGAGATTGCGACCAAGCTCGGCCTCAAGACTTCGTCATCAGATACCAAGCAAGACCTTATCTATGCTGTACTAGACCAGCAAGCCCTAGTATTGGCCGAGGCTCATGCCGAGCGCACCAAGGATGCACCCATAGAGCGCAAGCGTCGTGGTCGTCCTCGCAAGGCCGAGAGCGCACCTACGGCAGAGGCTGTCGGCCTATTCGACAAGGACGAAAAGCAATCTGCCCCCCAAGAACCTCAAGCCGACGCCTCAGCTACCGAAGAGCCCCCCTCGAGTACTACCTCGAGGAGGCGTGGCCGCCCTAGCAAGGCTGCTATCGAGGCACGTCAGGCAGCCATCGAGGCGATCATCAAGGTGGCAGAGCAGGCCGATGACACCCCTCCCACCGAGAGGGAAGCACCCAAGGCCGATACCCCTGCTGAGCCTTCTACCCCTACGGTAGAGGCACCCAAGGCCGAACCCGTAGTCGAGGCAACACCAACTACTGAGGTCGACCCTATCATGGACGAGCCTATTACGCCCCAAGACCAGCCTCTGCCAGAGCCTCCTCAAGCCGAGGAAAGCCCTGCTACCCCAAGCGAGCCTCTGCCAGTACAGCCAGAGACGCCTACTGGGGCTAGCAAAATGGTGTTTCGCCACAAGAACTCCAACTCGGTGCTCGACCAGGTCATGTCGGCCTTCGCACCAGCTACCCCTCCTCAGCAAACAGATCGCCCTGCCAAGGGTGGCGGTGCACCAGCCCCCAAGGCCGCCATCGCACAGAAGGAGCGTGAGAAGGAGCCCGTCTCCGACTTCGTAGAGTTTGGGGGGATCCTAGAGGCCGTAGGCGTCCTAGAGGTAATGTCCGATGGCTATGGCTTCCTGCGCTCAGCCGACTACAACTACCTCCCCTCTCCCGATGATATCTATCTATCGCCCACCCAGATCAAGCAGTGGAGCCTACGTCCAGGCGACTTCGTCTCCTGTACGATACGCCCCCCATACGAGGGCGAGAAGTACTTCCCCATGGTCTCTGTGGTGAGTGTCAATGGCCGTACGGCCGAGGAGATGCGCGACCGCGTACCCTTCGACCACCTCGTGCCCTTGTTTCCCGAGGAGAAGTTTCGCCTAGAGTCGCCAGGTGCCTCCAATGTAGGCGACAAGACGGCCATGCGTGTGGTAGACCTCTTCTCGCCTATAGGCAAGGGTCAGAGAGGGCTCATCGTGGCACAGCCCAAGACGGGTAAGACGATGCTCCTCAAGGACATTGCCAACGCTATCGCCAACAATCATCCCGAGGTCTACATGATAGTACTCCTGATAGATGAGCGCCCCGAGGAGGTAACAGATATGGCCAGCAGTGTCAATGCCGAGGTGATCGCATCGACCTTTGATGAGCCTGCTGAGCGCCACGTGCGCATCGCCGAGATCGTGCTCAACAAGGCCAAGCGCATGGTAGAGAGCGGTCAGGACGTCGTGATACTACTCGACTCGATCACACGCCTAGCTCGCGCCTACAATACCGTACAGCCGGCCTCGGGCAAGGTGCTGTCGGGTGGTGTCGATGCCAATGCTCTGCAGAAGCCCAAGCGCTTCTTCGGTGCTGCACGCAACATCAAGAACGGCGGTAGCCTGACGATCCTCGCGACGGCTCTACAGGAGACGGGGTCGAAGATGGATGATGTGATCTTCGAGGAGTTTAAGGGCACGGGCAACATGGAGCTACAGCTAGATCGTCGCCTCTCCAACAAGCGTATCTATCCAGCCGTAGACCTCGTAGCTAGTAGCACTCGCCGTGATGACCTGCTACAGGATGCAGCTACCCTAGGCCGTATGTGGAATATCCGCAAGATACTATCGGATATGAACCCTATCGAGGCCATGGAGACCGTCAAGCGATACATGGAGATGACGGATACCAATACAGAGTTTCTAACTCAAGCCAATAGTTAGTAGCCTAGTCGCATGACAGGTAGCCAAGTAAGCCCTCGGGGATATGGATGCGTCCATATCCCCGAGGGTCTGTATTATGAGCAGATAGGGAGGCTTGGCGATCACTTCTTTTTGACTAATTTTGTGCTGTTATGATGACGATACAAGAGCTATATCAACTCTACCTAGCCCATCCGTGTGTAACGACCGATAGCCGTCGTGTCCCCGAGGGGAGCCTCTTCTTTGCCCTACGTGGCGATAGGTTTGACGGCAATGCTTATGCTCTAGCCGCTATCGAGGCTGGAGCTGCCTATGCCGTGGTAGATGATGAGAGCCTACCCGAGCATCCTCAGCTACTACTCGTAGAGGATAGCCTGCTGGCCCTGCAAGAGCTAGCGGCTCTGCATCGCGCTACACTTGGCCTGCCCGTGATCGCTATCACGGGGACCAATGGCAAGACGACGACCAAGGAGCTGGCTGCAGCCGTGCTATCGCGCGCCTACAAGCTACTCTACACCGAGGGCAACCTCAACAACCATATTGGTGTACCGCTGATGCTCCTAAGGCTCACCGCAGAGCACCAAATGGCCCTAATAGAGATGGGGGCTAGCCACCCAGGTGATATTGATGAGCTATGTCAGATTGCTCAGCCCAACTATGGCCTTATTACCAACATCGGTGTGGCCCATCTTGAGGGCTTTGGCTCGATCGAGGGCGTAGAGGCAACCAAGGGGGAGCTATATGATTGGCTTAGGGCGCACGACGGCAAGGTGATCCGCAAGGAGGAGGATGTACGCCTCTCTCGTATGGGGCGAGGATTGCCCTCGGTAACCTATGGCCATAGTGCGGAGGCCGTGGTACAGGGGCGCCTTATCGACAGCAGTGCCATACTACTATCCTTCGAGTGGGGAGCCGAGGCTATAGGGCTAGAGATGAGACCCCAGAGCACGCAGCTCGTAGGGGCATACAATATCGACAATGCCCTCGCAGCCATAGCTCTAGGGCTATTCTTTGATGTCCCAGCCGATGCGATAGCCGACGCGATAGCTACCTACACACCGAGCAATAGCCGGTCGCAACTCGTCTCCACAGCCCGCAACCGTGTCGTCGTCGATGCCTACAATGCCAACCCTAGTAGTATGCGCTCTGCCATAGACAACTATATGCGCATAGCTACCACCGAACGACGCCTATTGATCCTAGGCGATATGAATGAGCTAGGCGAGGAGAGCCAAGAGGCACATGAGTGCCTGCTCGCCTACCTCCTACCCTACACAGCCCAGGGGCATGACCTGCTACTCTGTGGCCCTATCTGGAAGGCATGCACCAGCGATGAGGGGCGCGTACGCACCTTCGCCGATGCCACAGAGCTAGCTACCTATCTGCAGGAGCGTGAGCCCTCGGGATACTTGATCTTGGTCAAGGGCTCCAACAGCATTCACTTGAGCGAAGTAGTCCGTTATCTCTAGCCCCCGATAGTGTATGGCAAGGCAAGCCCAGGAGCAACGCCAAGAGCTGTCTACCAGCCTTAGCCCAGCTCAGATACAGGCTATCAAGATACTTGAGCTGACGGGGCTGGAGCTGGAGGTTCGTATCGAGCGAGAGCTAGAGGAGAACCCTGCCCTAGAGGAGGGCTACGACGAGGGGATTAGAGCCGACGAAGACGAGGAGCTCGAGGCGAGAGAGCAAGATTGGGAGCTAGGTGAGTATGCCACTGAGGACGACATCCCAGCCTACAAGCTACGAGAGCTTCAGGAGCGACAAAGCAAGCAGGAGGATATCCCTTTCGCGGCCTCGGCACCTTCACTTGATGAGAGCCTACTCGAGCAGCTCCGTATGGAGGGGCTAAGCGATCGAGACGAGGAAATAGCTCGCTACATCATAGGCAACATCTCGAGCGAAGGCTACCTAACGCGCTCGGTCTATGAGCTCCAAGATGATCTGCTCTTCAAGGCCGACCTCGAGGTGGCACTAGGGGAGCTCGAGGCACTCATCGAGCGTATCCGGCACCTCGAGCCAGCAGGCATCGGGGCTCGAGACCTGCGCGACTGCCTCATCCTACAGCTCGAGCGACGCCTATCAAGTCAAGACGACCGCCTCGCTATGGATATACTGCGCGATAGCTACGATGACTTCGCCAACAAGCGATTTGATCGTCTCGTGGAGCGCTGGGGCGTATCGAGAGATAGGCTAACGCATATCTATCACCTGATCTCTAGGCTCAACCCCAAGCCAGGCATAGAGTTCGCTTCGATAGAGGAGGAGCGCATGCTCCACTACAACCCCGACTTCGTCGTAACGGCAATAGACGATGAGCTAGTACTGAGCCTAGTGGGTGAGCGAGAGGTCGTACCTCTGCGACTAAGCCCGCAGTACCTGCAGATGCTAGAGATGAGTCAAGGAGAGGGGAATAGGCGCAAGGAGCGTGAGGCAAGGGAGTTCGTCAAGCACAAGCTCGACCAGGCTCGCTGGTTCATCGAAGCCGTTGCTCAGAGGCAGAGTACTCTCAGACGCACCATGCTAGCGATCATGGCACACCAGAGGGCCTTCTTCCTCAGTGGTGAGCTAGCAGATCTTCGTCCCATGATCCTCAAGGACATAGCAGAGGCCACCTCACTCGACATCAGCACGATTAGCCGGGTGAGCAATAGCAAAAGTGTGCAGACCGACTATGGGGTCTACCCTCTCAAGTTCTTCTTTGGTGAGGGGCGTACCTCCGACGATGGAGAAGAGATCACTACACGAGCTATCAAGCAGATGATCGCAGACCTCATAGCAAGCGAGGACAAGCAGAGGCCATATACCGATGAGGAGCTGGCTCAGCTACTCGCCGACGAGGGCTATCCACTAGCTCGGCGCACCATAGCCAAATATCGTGAGCTACTACGCCTACCTGTAGCTCGCCTTAGGAGAGAAGTATAACTATAACAAGAGTTTCTTATGACGAGAGCATATCATGGCACCAAAGTAGCGTTCGTTCACTTCGTCCTAGAGGGTGGAGGCTCAGAGCGCGTTTCTCTCACTACTGCTCGGCGCTTGGCTCTATGGGGGATAGAGTCGCACTTCATCGGTACGCGTACCAAGGCTGATGAGTTTGCCCTGCCAGAGGGAATAGGAGCGAAGATGCACCTATTGACAGCGGGGAGCTCCTACCACGATGAGCGCACACGTGCTGAGCTCAAGGCGTATATCGAGGAGCAAGACATCAAGATCATCTTCGTTGCCTATGTCCAAGGGGAGTGCTTCAGGAACTTTCGTCCTACCAATGGCTGCAAGCTCGTCTATTGGAGCCATTCAATGCCCTTTTGGGAGTATGCCTACGACGTAGAGGCAGGGGCAATGGGCGCACGCTACTCCATCAAGCGCTGGGTACAGTGGCATCTGCTAGGTGGCAGACAGCGCACCACATCGCAGGCATATAGGCAGGCTATCCTCGAGCGTTATCGCTCCGATGTCGAGATATTCGACCGCTACATAGTCTTGTGCCCTGAGTACAAGGATGAGATTTGTGAAGTACTCAAGCTCCCTAGAGAACAAGCAGACAAGATCGTCTCTTTCATCAACACGATAGACCTCAAGCCCTCCCCTACTCTGACCAAAGGCAAGGTCATCGTCTTCGTTTCTAGAATATCATTGGTCCCCAAACGCTTTGATCGTATGGTGAAGATCTGGGAACGTGCTGCTTCTCGCCTTCCGGAGTGGAAGCTACGGATATATGGCTCGGGATACGACCAATGGATCCTAGAGCGCATGGTGCGCTCTAGAGGTATCGAACGCCTAGAGCTATGCGGTTACGAGACTGACCTAGATAAGATCTATCGCGAGGCCTCGATCGTGTGCTTGACCTCTACTTTCGAAGGGTGGGGGCTCGTGCTCGCCGAAGGACAAAATGATGGCGTAGTACCCATGGTGTTCGATTGTTGCGCTGGTGTGAGACGCATTGTAGGGACTGATGGGCATGCAGGGCGATTGATAGAGCCATTTGATATAGACAAGTATGCTGATGAGCTAGTAGCCCTATGCCAAGATGAGCAATCGCTCAAGGCAATGCAACAGCGGTGCATCGACAAGCGCTACGACTATGCTCCCGATGTCAATGATGAGGCCTGGAGCCGTTTGCTAGGGGATCTACTCCCCCGATAGCTACCATATCGTCCGCAATAAAGCAATAGGAGACCAACTTTTGGTCTCCTATTGCTTTGTTTTGTATAGTTATGTATATTTGCAAATGTTATCACTGAATACAATCGCCTAATTTTAACTATTTAAACTAGGTCTTATGAAAACCAATTCATTCACTGCACTGGCTCTCGCTATGGGCATGGGCATCATCACGCTTGTTGGCTATAGTTGCCAGCGAGAGACTACAGAGCTCATCATCGATGCTCCCCAGCCAGGAGAAGCCGAAGCCTATCTCAAGCTCAACGTATCTGGCATCAACGACGTAGTGCTACGCTCCAGCTCCATCGATCCGCTCAGAGCTCTCAGCTCGCTACGTCTCGTATTCTACTCTGCCACCGAGGATCCCAAGGTAGTATCTATTAAGATGATAGAAGTATCAGAAGCAACCAATCTATCGGCCCTACAGGTCAAGCTCAAGCCTCAGGACTACAAGCTAGTGGCTATTGCCAATCCTACCGAGGAGCTCAAGAAGCTCACCACCCAAGGGGCTCCTCTCTCGCGCCTTACTAGCCCATCCTCCCTGCCTCCTGGGGGCTTCCGTTCGCCCTCAGAGGGCTCCCTAAGCATTGCTATGATCAATGACCAAGGCCCTATATCGGTCAGCCAGTCTAGCTTCTTCACATCCGAGTCGCAGGGAGAGCCTCTATCCATCAAGCTAGAGCCTATCCTAGCGCGCGTCCTTGTCTTCGGAGAGCCTCAGCTATCTGAGGGCGTCAAAGGGCAGGCGACCCCAGGGTTCCTCGTGGCAGGTACACAGCGAGAGACCTATATCATGCGTGTTCCCAATCGTCTCTCAACGGGCGAAGACGAACGCCCTGGAGACAATAGTGCACGTACTACACGCTACGCCAAGTCGCCTGTATGGGACAGGTGGATAGCCCAAGCACCGACAACGACCGACCAAGTGCGCTACTTCTCGTACGAGGTACTCAAGTCCTCCCCATGGAATGAGATACTGGCTAGTCGCGAGGCCTTTGATCAGCCTAGCAAGATTACTATACCATATCTATACGCCCCTGAAGCAACGCTACCGGCCTCTGCCTACCTCGAGGCCACTACCCCCTATGTGATCATACGCTATCCATTCATCCCTAGAGGGCTAGAGCTCTCTGCGCAGGAGGGATGGGTGAGTTATCGAGGTGTTGCCTACCGAGAGAGTGAGGTCAAGCGCATGATCAGAGAGAAGCGGATCGCACCCCAAGAGCTTGCCCAGGCCATAGCCTCCGCCCAGATTACAGAGGCCTCCTTTGGCGAAGGTTTCGATCGCGAAGGTATCCGCTTCTATCACGAAGGTTACAACTACTACATCGCGCATATCAAGCACTTTGCCGATGCTACTGACTATGGGCACTATGGTATCGTGCGAGGCAATGAGTATCGCATTCGCCTAGTTAGTATCCAGGGAGCAGGTCTTCCCACGCCTCCTGACATGTCGAGAGCTCTAAGCCCCATAACCAACGATAAGACCTCTGGCAAGATGGCCATTGAGGTGCTCACCCCCCTTGATAGAGAGCAGTCGGTGGATTTGTAGTTGTTAGACGCTAAGATCCATAGAGATAGAGGCTTCATTTGGCCTGTAGAGTGCCTCGAGGTATGTACCTCGAGGCACAATTGTTTCGTGCTGTTGAGAGGGCATCCCCCCTAGTGTGGCCTATCTATGCTCATCCTCCAACATCGATCGTAGCGAACATTGAATATCCTCTGAGGCGAAGATTGAATATCGACGAAAGCGAAGATTGAATATCGACCTAGGCAGACATCGAATATTGACGAAAGTGGTCGCTGTGCCCTTGGGCCCTCTTGGAGTGATTGATGTAGCGTTTGGTGGTGAGGCATCGAGGCAATCAACAAAAAATGGTATATTTGTGTGTCAGCTCACCTAGTGTGGCTAGGGTGAGTCATAGCAATAGCGAGACAATGAGTGTGAAGTCAATAATCAACTATCGAACTATCGAGGGGATGCTAGCGTGTGGACTGCTCGCCCTCGTCCTACTATACAGCCCTAAGGCTGACGGCCAGAGGCGTCGTCGCCCCGCCTCTGCTACCCTAGATGTAGAGGCTACCCTCGCCAAAGCCCAAGAGCTCTACCAAGCCTATCAGCTAGATGAGGCGAGTAAGCTACTCGGCGACCTCTCCAGTCAGCTCGCTCGTCGCAAGCAGGAGATGCCCACCTCTCTATCTCTCCTCTCCGAGCGTGTGGAGCGTGCTCAGAGGCTACTCCCTAGAGTGGAGCGGCTTACGGTAAAGCAGAGCAAGGCTGTAGCCATACACGACATCAATGCCGAGCTGGCGCGGATGGCACCTCGTATAGCTACTGCAGTGCGCCTAGTACACAGCGACACACTAGCTACGTCTGAGTACAGGAGCCCTCTAGGCAACCTAGGACTTCTCGCAGAGCCTACCCCTAGAGGCGACTACGACCTCGGGCAGCTAGAGCTACTGAGCGACAAGAGTCAAGGTCTCACCGAGACGAGCTTCTCGAGCACGATCAACACAGCAGAGCACGAGAACTTCCCCTATATGATGCCCGATGGTATTACCTTGCTATTCGCTCGTGCCTCCCATGAGGGGCTCGGTGGCTACGATCTCTATCTTAGTCGTTATCAGTGGAGCCGAGGGCTCTATCTCGAGCCCATGCCCTTGGGAATGCCGTTCAACTCGCCGTACAACGACTACCTCCTCGCCTACGATGACGTGCGCGATGAGACCCTCCTCGTGAGCGATCGCTACTGCGAGACTGGTCAGGTACGCTTGTATCTCTTCGAGGGGCTACCTAGGGCTGTAGGCTCGAGCGTAGAGAGCTCGGCCGAGGTAGAGCTTGCCCCAGAGGATATGCTTCGCTATGCGACTCTACAGCAAGCACCCAAGGAGGAGGAAGAGGTCTACAAACCTCGTATAGAGACAGAGGCCTCGCTCTACTACCGCCAGTATGGCCTACCCGAGGCACAGACACAGGCAGGGCAACGCCTAGCACGTGAGGCTATCGCTACTAGAGAACGCCTAGATGTAGCCCTAGAGCGCCAAGCTCGTATCCGACAGAGCTATCGCCAGAGCCCTGAGAGCCGTCGGGAGCTAGCTCCCGAGCTACGCGCCCTCGAACAAGACATTCAGAGCCTACGCACAGCCTACGCACGCCTCGTCAAGGAAGTACGCAATGCCGAGGCCAAGGGAAAGAAAACCAACGACTAACTACACTATCCAATGAATACAAGACGAATTATCCCCTCTAGTGAGCTGATCATCAATGCCGACGGCTCTATATTTCACCTACACCTGCGCCCCGATCAGCTAGCCGACAAGGTCTTCCTCGTAGGCGACCCTGCTCGTGTCGATCAGGTCGCTAAGCGGTTTGATAGCATCGAGTGCGATGTATCGAGCCGAGAGTTTCACACCATTACGGGGATCTATCGAGGCAAGCGTATCACCGTGGTCAGCCATGGTATCGGTACGGACAATATAGACATCGTGCTCAATGAGCTCGATGCACTAGCCAACATCGACTTCGAGACACGTACCGAGCGCGACACTCTGCGTCAGCTTACCCTAGTACGTGTAGGCACTTCGGGAGGGCTACAGGACTTCTCCCCCATAGGCACATATGTGGCAGCAGAGTATAGTATCGGCTTCGATGGTGTGATTTATTTCTACGAAGGGACCGAACGCATCCGGCACAGTGCCTTCGAGCAGGAGCTGCTAGATCAGCTTGACTGGCAGATCGATGGTCTCAAGCCCTATGTCGTGGGGGCAGACCCCAGCCTCCTTGAGCAGATCTGTGGCACCGACATCCTCAGAGGCAATACCATAGCAGCCAATGGCTTCTATGGGCCTCAAGGGCGTAGACTAAGGCTAGCCCTCAAGGATGCCGAGCTCAATAGGAAGATCATGGCCTTCGACTACGATGGGCGTCGCATCACCAACTACGAGATGGAGAGCTCCTCCCTCGCTGGTCTAGCTGCCCTAATGGGGCATCGTGCCCTGACGGTGTGCTGTATCATAGCAGGACGCAAAGCAGAGAATATGAATACGGACTACAAGGCGAGCATCGAGGGGCTTATCGACCTCGTGCTCGACCGCATATAAGCCCTCAAGCCATGGACATCAACGAAGAGCTTCATCACCACCCCGAGAACGACCCTGCCTATCAGGGGCTCAAGGTCAATCAAGGCGTATCAGTACAGCCTATGATCAACCCCAATCTGCGGCGTGTGCCTCGTCGTAAGCTCACGGCCGAGGAGTATGTGGAGGGGATATTGCGCTCGGATATTACCATCTTGAGCCAAGCCGTAACCCTCGTGGAGAGCAACCTCCCCGAGCATCAAGACCTCGCTCAGCAGATCATCGAGCGATGTCTGCCTCATACTGGGCACTCGATACGCATCGGTATCACAGGTGTGCCCGGGGCTGGCAAGAGTACCTCTATCGATACCTTCGGTATGCACCTATGCAAGCAGGGACACAAGCTGGCGGTGCTGGCTATCGACCCCAGTAGTGAGCGTACAGGAGGTAGTATCCTAGGCGACAAGACGCGTATGGAGCAGCTGTCGCACCACCCCAACGCCTTCATCCGTCCTAGCCCCTCTGCAGGGTCTCTCGGAGGTGTAGCCCGCAAGACGAGGGAGACCATCATGCTCTGCGAGGCAGCAGGCTTCGATACGATATTCGTAGAGACCGTAGGCGTAGGGCAGAGTGAAACGGCCGTACACTCTATGGTAGACTTCTTCCTGCTCATACAGCTCTCTGGCACTGGCGATGAGCTACAAGGCATCAAACGAGGCATCATGGAGATGGCTGATGCTATCATCATCAACAAGGCTGACGGAGACAACATTCCCAAGGCCAACCTCGCTGCATCACACTTTCGCAATGCTCTACAGCTATTCCCCCCTACGGAGTCGGGCTGGAAGCCCAAGGTGCTGACCTACTCGGGCTTCTACGGCACTGGGATCAAGGAGATATGGGATATGGTCGATGAGTATAGGCACTTCGCTATGGACTCGGGCTATTTCTATGAGCGCCGACAGAGACAGGCCAAGTGGTGGATGTACGAGTCGATCAACGAAGCCCTGCGTCGCTCCTTCTACGGCAACCCCGTGGTACGAGCTCGCAAGCCAGGAGTGGAGCACCAGATCCTTACCGACCAGCTCTCTTCGTTCGTGGGAGCACAGCAGCTACTTGACGCCTACTTTGAGGCTCTTAGGCAGGGATAGACAGACCACATAGAGATCACTAAACTACCCATAGTACACGATAGCGGCCGACTAGGTGCAAAGTATGCACCTAGCCTCGGGCTACTACGCTCTCCGACAGATATGTTCAGACATCTATACATCCTATTGACCCTAGTCGGCCTATTGCCGACCATGCTGGTGGGTCAGTCGACGCACGAGTCGCTCGTAGACCTTGCCAATCCTCTAATGGGCACGCTTAGCTCCTTCGAGATAAGCACGGGCAATACCTATCCCGTCATCTCTCGCCCCTGGGGGATGAATAGCTGGACTCCTCAGACAGGTAAGATGGGCGATGGCTGGCAGTACACCTACACCGCAGGGCGTATCCGTGGGCTCAAGCAGACACACCAGCCCTCACCGTGGATCAACGACTACGGCCAGTTCTCTATCCTCCCGATGGTAGGGGCTTCCCCTATCTTCGATGAGGAGAAGCGGGCCTCGTGGTATAGCCACAAAAGTGAGGAGGCCAAGCCCTACTACTATAGCGTCTATTTGGCCGACTACGACACTCGGGTACGCCTAGCCCCTAGCGAGCGTGCCGCAGTCTTTGAGGTCGAGTATCCTCGCAGCTCATCGCCACAGGAGCGCTGGATACTGCTCGACGCTTTTGACGGAGGCTCCATGGTGCGTCAGCTCGATGAATATAGGCTCGTGGGCTATAGCCGCAAGAATAGCGGTGGTGTGCCCGACAATTTTCACAACTACTTCGTTCTAGAGTTTGAGCACCCCATTAGCGAGGCAAAAGCTCATCGCCAGCGAGGCAAGGGAGGGCAACATAGTCTCATGGCCGTAAGGCTCTCGGGGGCCGATCATCGTATCACCTTTCGCGTAGCATCGTCATTCATTAGCCAAGAGCAGGCGATCCGCAACCTCGAGGAGGTGGCAGGGCGTAGCTTCGGCGAGGTGCAGGCCGAGGGGCGCCGCGTGTGGAACGACTGCCTAGAGCGCATCTACGTCAGAGACGACCGGCCCGAGCGAGCCACCTTCTACTCGTGCCTCTATCGCTCGCTCCTATTCCCCCGTCGCTTCTACGAGATCACTAGCCAAGGCGATACCGTCCATTATAGCCCCTACAATGGGCGAGTAGAGGCTGGCTATATGTACACCGACACGGGTGTCTGGGATACCTTCCGTGCCCTCTTCCCACTCATCAACCTTGTCTACCCCGAGGAGGGAGCCAAGATGCAGGAAGGCATGCTCAATGCCTACCGCGAGAGTGGGTTCTTCCCCGAGTGGGCGAGCCCTGGGCATCGCGACTGCATGGTGGGCAACAACTCTGCTAGTGTCGTGGCCGATGCCTTCCTCAAGGGGCTGGGGCGTATCGATACGGCTACCCTCGTGCGGGGTCTGCTACACGCTACCGAGCACCGCCACCCTACGGTGAAGAGCACGGGGCGCTATGGCCATGAGTACTACAACAAGCTGGGATACATACCCTGCGATGTAGGCATCCACGAGAGTGCTGCCCGTACCCTCGAGTATGCCTACAACGACTGGTGTATCCTACAGGTGCTTCGTCGGGCAGGGGCATCGCCCGAGCAGATAGAGCGCTTCGAGCAGCGAGCATACAACTATCGCCACCTCTTCGATACAGAGGCAGGCTGGATGCGTGGTCGACGCAAGGATGGCGCATTCCAGGCACCTTTCTCCCCCTACAAGTGGGGCGATGCCTTTACCGAGGGCAATGCCATACACTACACATGGTCGGTATTCCACGACGTGCGTGGACTTATCAATCTGATGGGAGGTGATGAAGCTTTCGTTGCCAAGCTCGATACGGTATTCACCATGCCTCCTATCTTTGACAATAGCTACTACGGCTTCACCATACACGAGATACGCGAGATGCAGATCATGGATATGGGCAACTATGCACACGGCAATCAGCCCATACAGCACATGCTCTACCTCTACAGCCACGCTGGTCGCCCCGACAAAGGGCAGAAGCGTATCCGACAGGTCATGCGTCAGCTCTATAGCAATGCCCCCGACGGCTACTGTGGCGACGAAGACAACGGGCAGACCTCGGCTTGGTACGTCTTCTCCGCCCTCGGCTTCTATCCCGTAACGCCTGCTAGCGATCAGTATGTGATCGGTATCCCTTTCTTCCGTGAGGTGGAGCTACGCCTGCCTAGTGCCAAGACAACGATCAAGGCCGACAAGCCTCTAGGCGACTACATCCAGTCGGTCGAGCGCAATGGACGCCCCTACGAACGCAGCTATATCAGCTACCACAACCTCCTGCTCGGAGGCTCGTATCACTTCACCCTAGGCGACCAGCCCAGCACCTGGGGGCAAGCTACCAAGCGCCCCTACTCGAT
The DNA here is from genome assembly GCA_041854325.1 of Porphyromonas sp. Classification (GTDB taxonomy): domain Bacteria; phylum Bacteroidota; class Bacteroidia; order Bacteroidales; family Porphyromonadaceae; genus Porphyromonas. The sequence continues at coordinate 10,065 of JBHACB010000097.1, read as the reverse complement.
GAGTATCCCTACAGGTATGACGATCAACCCCAACGACAGATAATGAACAAGAACATCTTCCGCATAGCCCTAACGGGGGGGCCCTGCGCAGGCAAGACGACCGCTCTAGCCAAGATCATCGAGCGCTTCAGCGATCTGGGCTACCTAGTGTATGCTCTCCCCGAGACGCCCACTATCTTCAGCAACGTGTCGATCAATTTCGGCACCCCCGACAAACAGTACTTCTACAACATCGAGAAGGCCGTCCTCAAGTATCAAATACAGATGGAGGATACCTTCCTCGAGCTAGCACGCAGTGCTCCACAGCCCGTGCTCATTATTGCCGACCGAGGCACCATGGATATATCTGCCTACATGGAGCCGACTATCTGGCAGGCCTTGCTCGATGAGCTAGGGCTATCGGAGGTCAAGCTCCGCGATGCCCGCTACGATGCTGTCATACACATGGTGTCGGCAGCCGTAGGGGCCGAGCAGTACTACACTACCGAGAACAACAGCGCGCGCCACGAAGGCATAGACCTAGCTCGTGAGCTCGACAACCGCATTCTCAAAGCCTGGACGGGACATCCGAGGCTCAAGATCGTGGAGAATGACGTCGACTTTGACCTCAAGATCAAGAACGTAGTACGTACCATTCAGAGCCTCATAGGCGAGTCTCCCGAGCCCACCATAGCCGAGGAGCGACACAAGCTACTAGTACGCGTAGTAGGCGAGATACCCTACGGCGTAGAGGCCGAGATCTACCAGACCTATATCACGGGCGAGAGTGGCACTAGTGTGCGAGTACGCAAGCGTGGGCAAGGAGGCAACTATGTCTACTTCATGAGCCAAAAGCAGGTCATCGGGGCTACGGCCAAGACGATCATCACCGAGCGTCAGATTAGTCCCGACGAATACCTGACCTACCTCAATCATATCAATCCTCAGACCGACAAGGTGGCCGTGCATCAGTTCCTGCGCAAGAGCTTTATATGGGCCAAGCAGTACTTCGAGCTCGACCGCTATATAGAGCCCAGTGGCGATGTCTATATCCTAGAGATCAAGACGGCTGTCGGTGCTGAGCTACGCCTCCCGCCCTTCCTCGAGATTATCGAGGAGGTAACGTCCAATCCCGACTACGCCCTCATGTAGGAGGACGTGGTCAGCTAGCCGACTATTGACAGACAAGAAAGCAAGACTATAAACGAAAAGAAATCTATCGCGATACTCGCTCGCATAGCCACCGTGGTAGCTGTGCTGATGTATGTGAGCTACTATCCGCAGATCGTGGGCAACCTATCGGGCGAAGCCAAGAGCGACTGGCTACAGCCTCTCGTGGCAGGCATCAACTGCACGCTGTGGGTGATCTACGCCCTCTTCAAGCGCGAGCGCGACTGGCCCGTGGCTATTGCCAACCTGCCTGGGATCTTCCTAGGCTTTGCGACCTGCATTACCGCACTCATATAGCCTATAGCTAGACTTACTCCAGAGGGGGGCTGTGTTACCTAGGTGGTAACGCAGCCCCCTAGCTCATTCCCAACTTATCATCTATCTAGGCCTCGAGAATGATCGTCGCATAAGGATCGCCTCGGTCGATATTCAATGATCGCCTCGGTCGATATTCAATATCCTCCTTCATCGACATTGAATGTTGATTTCGGTCTGTTGTAGAGCTCTTCCTTTGTCCATTGAGATAGATCTAGCGCCCTCACGAAAGTTGCTGTTGGTGGCAGAAAATGCCTATATTTGTAGGAAAGAACCTAATGTAGTGTGTGATGATAGACTTTTACGCAGATGAAGGTATGGCTATGCCTAGCATTCGCAAGGGAGTGCTGAGGCAGTGGCTAAATGCCGTAGCGGCAAGCTACGGCAAGACGGTAGGGCGCCTATGCTATCAGTTCTGTGGCGATGAACGTATCCTAGAGGTCAATAGACAGTTTCTCGATCACGACTACTATACCGACATTATCACCTTCGATGAGACGCAGGGCAGTCGGCTCTCGGGCGATATGCTCATCAGCCTCGACACCGTAGCGAGCAATGCTGAGATGTTGGGTGTGAGCTTCGCTGAGGAGCTACACCGTGTGCTCGTACATGGGCTACTACACCTAGCAGGGCTAGGCGACAAGACAGAGGACGAGGAGGTGCATATGCGTCGGGCCGAGGATAGAGCCCTTAGCGAGCTACACGCCCTACTAGGCGTATCGACACCACTACTCAAGGATTAGTATAGAGCCAAACATCCATCTCAATAATATCCAATCAATCACCGTTATGAGCGAGATCAAAGCATATATCCAGCAGCACGAGGAGCGCTTTCTACAAGAGCTCTTTGACCTAATTCGCATACCGAGCATTAGTGCTAAGAGCGAGCACCGCCCCGATATGCAGCGCTGTGCCGAGTACTGGCGCGACCACCTACTAGGCCTAGGGGTCACCAAGGCCGAGATATACCCCACAGCGGGGCACCCGATAGTGTATGCCGAGTACGTACACGACCTGTCGCTCCCCTTCATTCTCGTGTATGCACACTACGATGTGATGCCTCCCGAGCCTCTAGAGCTGTGGCATAGCCAGCCCTTCGAGCCCGAGATCCGCGACGGGCGTATCTGGGCTCGTGGAGCCGACGACGACAAGGGGCAGGGGATGATACAGGTCAAGGGCTTTGAGACAGCCCTCAAGCTGGGTCTACTCAAGTGCAACGTCAAGTTCCTCTTCGAGGGCGAGGAGGAGATAGGCTCTACACACCTCGAGGCCTTCCTCGTAGAGCACCGCGAGATGCTACAGGCCGAGGCCATCCTCGTATCCGATACCAGCATGGTCGGTGCCGACACACCCTCGCTGACTACTGGCCTCAGAGGCCTTGCCTACTGGGAGATAGAGGTTACGGGACCCAACCGAGATCTCCACTCGGGGCACTTCGGCGGAGCTGTCGGCAACCCTATCAACGAGCTCTGCAAGCTCATCGCTCAGGTGCAAGACGAGCAAGGACGTATCCGTATCCCTGGCTTCTACGATGATGTGGTAGACCTAACACCCGAGGAGCGGCAGATGATAGCCGAGGTGCCGTTCTCTGAAGACAAGTACCGCGAGGCCATAGATGTCGATGCTGTATGGGGCGAGCAGGGCTATAGCACTCTAGAGCGCAATAGTTGTCGCCCTAGCTTCGATGTATGCGGTATCTGGGGTGGTTATCAAGGTGAGGGTGCCAAGACAGTGCTCCCGAGCAAGGCCTTCGCCAAGGTGTCGTGCAGACTCGTAGCGGCCCAAGACCATCACAAGATCAGCCAGGCCTTCGTCGACTACATACACAGCATAGCCCCCAAGCATGTACGTGTAGTCGTGCGCCCCATGCATGGCGGTGAGGCCTATCTGTGCCCTATCGACCTACCAGCCTACAAGGCTGCCGAGGACGCCGTGAGCGTAGCCTTCGGTGTGCGTCCACTAGCCATCCGTCGAGGAGGGAGTATCCCCATTATTGCTACCTTCGAGCGAGTACTCGGTCTCAAGACTGTGCTCATGGGCTTCGGGCTCGAGAGCAATGCGATCCACTCGCCCAACGAGAATATGCGTCTAGACTTCTTCCGCCGAGGCATAGAGTCGGTGGCAGAGTTCTACCGACGCTTCCCACTATAGATATATGGCAATGATCAAGAACGCCTACGAAGGGCGTACCGAACTAAACGTAACGCAGGAGGAGGCCCGACGCACAGCTGTCTACGCCCAGCAGGTACGCCCAGCAGGGGGTATCTTCATCAAGCGGGCGTATCACGAGGGCGAGCAAGTCGACCTCCTGATAGAGGGCAATCGCATAGCTCGCATAGGTCGAGAGCTCACCGCACCTATAGGCTATATCGTGCTCGATGCTACCGACAAGGCCGTGATCCCTGGCCTTGTCAATACGCATACGCATGCCGCGATGACCCTACTACGAGGCTATGGCGACGACCTACCTCTGATGACTTGGCTACAAGACTACATATGGCCCGTAGAGGATAAGATGACTACAGAGGACGTCTACATCGGGGCCAAGCTAGCCTGCCTAGAGATGATCAAGACGGGCACTACGACCTTTCTCGACATGTATATGCATCCCCTAGAGGGCGCACGTGCAGCCGAGGAAATGGGGCTAAGGGCGATGATCTCGTACACGCTCTTCGACCAAGGCAACCCCGAGCGTGCCGCCCTCGATCGCAAGCGTAGCCAAGAGTACCTAGAACGCTTTCGAGAGATGAGCAACCGCATCATGTTCAACCTCGGCCCACATGCCATCTACACGGTCAGTGGCGAGCAGCTACAATTTTGCCACCAGTTTGCTCAGGAGCACGACCTCAAGATACATCTACACCTCTCCGAGACCCAAGGCGAGGTGGAGGAGTGCCTGCGCCTGCACGGCACCACACCCGTACGCTACCTCGAGCAGCTCGGTATCCTTAGCCCACGGCTCATCCTCGCCCATGTCGTCTGGGTAGACGATGAGGAGATGGATCTACTAGCCAAGTACGGCGTCAAGGTGGTACACAACCCTGCTAGCAACATGAAGCTCGCCTCGGGCTATGCCTTCCGCTACGAAGAGATGAAGCGACGGGGCATCTTGGTCGGTGTCGGTACCGATGGCTGTAGCTCGTCCAACAATCTGGATATGTTCACCGCCATGCGCCTAGCCTCCTTCCTAGGCAAGGTGTGGCGCTTCGACAGCACAGCCGTCAGTGCAGGCGACATCTTCGCCTCTGCCACGAGCATAGGTGCCGACATCCTGGGCATAGATGCAGGGCGCATCGAGGAGGGACGGCTTGCAGACCTCTGCCTCATCGATCTCAATCGCCCCGAGATGGTACCTATCCATGACCTAACCTCCAACCTCGTCTATTCGGCCTCGGGTAGCTTCGTCGATACCGTGATCGTCGATGGGCGCATCCTCATGCAGGACGGCTATGTGTCGGGACAGGAGGAGATCATAGCACAGGCGCGTCGTGCAGCTGCGCGCCTAGTACCCAAGAATAAGTAATATTAGAAATATAGTTATCACTATGATGCAAGAGCAACATTACCATGAGGCAGCCAATTACCTCGCCTCAAGGCTCCCCAAAGAGACCAAAACGGCCATTATCCTAGGCAGTGGGCTCGGTGAGCTCGCCAGCAATATCAAAGACGCCACCGTCATCCCCTATGCACAGATCCCTCACTTTGCGCACTCTACGGCCGTAGGGCATAAGGGCAACCTCATCGTAGGTCTACTCAATGGCGTACCTGTGATAGCGATGCAGGGGCGTTTTCACTACTACGAGGGCTACCCCATGGAGCAGGTAACCTTCCCTGTACGTGTCATGAAGCTACTCGGTATCGAGAACCTCCTAGTGAGCAATGCTGCCGGTGGGATCAATACGACCTTCAAGGTAGGGGACCTCATGATCATTCGCGATCATATCAACAACATGCCCAACCCCCTACTGGGGCCCAACAATGAGATGTTTGGTCCACGCTTCCCCGATATGACACGTGCCTACGACCGCGAGTTCATCACCAAGGCCAAGGCGATCACGCAGGAGCTAGGCATCCCCGTCAAGGAGGGTGTCTATGTAGGGCTGACAGGCCCCTCGTACGAGACGCCTGCCGAGTATGCCTTCTGGGGCAAGGTCGGTGGCGATGCCATCGGTATGAGTACCGTCCCCGAGGTCATAGTGGCGCGCCACGCTGGTATCCGCGTCTTCGGCATGAGCGTGATCACCAACGAGGGCTATCACTTTGCCGACGACTTCGTCAATGATGCCCAAGACGTAATCGATGCAGCCAACGCTGCTAGCGAACGCATGGGGCGTATCTTCGCTGAGCTCGTTCGCCAGCTGTAGCCTCTCCTGCTAGGGAGTATAGTACCACCCCCACCCCTCGGTCTCTCGCTGTGAGAGACTAGGGGGTGGGGGTGATATTTCTAGAGAGCTCGGGCTCTATTGTCTCTAGGAGGCAGATAGTTCTTTTGAGTTTTTTTTGCACTTGAAGACAAGATTACTTTCCCTTTACCTATGCGGTACAGAGGCACCTTGTCTTCATTTTTGTATCGAATTCGACAATTTATATGCCAATATGAACGAATGCAGGGAAATATAATTGTTATATATTTGCACAGGTAGAGCTACATCGGATAGTCCTAAAGTGATGATTACCTATAAAAGATAAAAGATGACAACAAAACGACGATCTGCAATGCGAGGGCTCGTGCTCGCTCTAGCGACAAGCCTATCGCTCCCGATGCTAACGGCTCAGACCGATAGTAAGAAAGGCAAGAAAGAAGAGGCCAACCGCAACGTGATGCTCAACGCCGCGAGTGCCAACGGGCCACGTGAGATCCAGATAGGCCTTCCCTCGGCCGATGTGAACGTCCTCGAGAATGGGCTCCCCGTAACCTTCGCGACCAACCCCCATGGAGTCAATTCGATATGGCGATCGGATGCCAGCCTCAGTCGCGTAGGTCTACTCAAGATCAGCGAGACGGCTATCACGACGGGCAACATTGGCTACGCGGTCAATTCCTTTACCCAGCTGGGACAGGAGGGCATGAATGGGCGTTTGCACTACAAGACCAACCACTATGGTCTGCACGAGGTGTCGGCCAACCTCAATGGTGGCCTAGGCAGTGGGTGGTACTATAGCGGTAGCCTGTATCTCGACTTCGACCCCGGTACGTTCAAGCTCGAGAGTACTCCCTACCAAGACCGCACACAGATCTACAAGCTAGCCCTCACCAAACGCTACGGGGCAGGGCGAGGCGAGCTTACTGCGATGTATCATAGGAGCAATAGCCGCCCCATATACACGTATGCTACACAGAGCGCGCCCTTCATCTATGTGGGCGATGGTAGTGTACGGCAGTTTGGAGGCTTCAAGCTAGGTACCACCTCATACCTACCCACAGATCAGAGCATTGCCTACCGCGATATGCGCACAGGCGAGCTCAAGGAGACACTCTTTGAGGATATGATAGAGAACCATGGCGATGCCTTCATCCTGATGAACAACTATCGCTGGGACTCGGGGCTCTCGCTCCGCACCCTAGCCAAGTATGCCCATTCGCGTGGTGCCTTCGTCTACCAGACCCCTATCACCATCACCTCGGGCGTGCCTGCAGGGACCTATCAGTACCGCAGTGCTGAGGGTCTACTAGAGTCTCATGCTGGCGGATATATCCAGAGCCGTATGGCATGCCTCAATAGTGGCACTATGGACGAGCTAATCCTGACGAGCGAGCTGACTAAGGAGCTCGACCGCTCCACCATACGGATCGGCCTCAACGAGTGGCTCTACAGCGTGGACTACACCTCTAGCACCACCATGTACACGCACTCCATCCCTACCGACGGGAGCTACCCTGTACGCCTAGCTCAGGGGGGAACATTCTTCTACGACTACAACAAGAATGCCTCGGAGTACTACAAGGGCACAGAAAACAAGCTCGCTATCTACGCTACACACGACTGGGACGTAACCGACAAGCTCAACCTCTACTACGGGGCACGCCTCGAGTACCAGACCATCAAGGGCGAGAATGCCGCTGTGCGCAATGCCTCGGGCGACTACGTCGGCCGATTTGCCGACTACCACCTCGGGGCAACGGCACCCGATGGTACACTGATCAAGCCCAATGCCCTCGACTATGGCTGGATCAACTACAGCCTGACGGCTGCGGCTACCTACAAGCTCAGTGAGCGATTTGGCTTCACGGGCGACTTCACCTACATCACCCAGCGCCCACGCTTCGAGAACTTCTCCCCAGCCACCCTCCCCAACACAGGGCAGATCTCCGTTCCTCTAGGCCGTGCCGGTATCTACTACAACAATGACTGGCTTAGCCTCACCTCCCTCGTCTCCTACATCAGCAAGACGAACAACAACTCGACCCTCAACCTCATCAACCCCAACAACTCTGCCGAGATCAAGGCTGCTCCCCTAACGTACAACATCCGTACCCTAGGCTGGACGACAGACATCGTAGCCAAGCCTCTCAAGGGGCTCGAGCTACACCTACTCTTCACCTACCAAGATCCCAAGTACAGCAAGTACGAGACCTCCGTTACCTTCTCCGACGGGCACGTAGGGCAGATCAATGCCACAGGCAATACCGTAGCCGAGATCCCCAACGTCATCATCGAGATCGACCCTGCGTATCACATCACTAGAGACCTACGCCTATGGATGAGCTTTCGCTACTTCTCACGAACCTTCGCCAATATCAACGAGGCCTACTACTTCAACGGCCGTTGGGAGACCTTCGGTGGTGTAGATTGGCAGGCTAATGAGCGTCTTAAACTAGGGCTCAGCGTCGTGAACTTCCTCGGACAGACTGGAGCCAAAGGTAGCATAGCTGGGGCTGAGCTAGTGAGCAAGGATCAGGCTGCCCGATATGCTGGCACACTGATGGCTGGTAGCTATATCCGCCCCTTCACAGGAGAGCTCTCGGCTTCGCTCACGCTATAGCCAATGATTGTCGTCAATCGCACTAACTCAAGACTTATGAACAAGAAGATCAAAGCCCTCGGCTCCGCCCTAGTAGGTGCAGGCCTGATGCTAGCCTGCACCACGGGCAAGGAAGCCTCGTCGATAGCCGTTGTCCACCAAGGCGATACTCTATCGATAGTAACTATCACCCAGCCGACCAAATACATCCTCCTGCCCATACAGGAGACGAGTGCCGAGGCTCTCGTCAAGCTACATACCTCATCGCCTGCCGATACCTATATGGACATTCGGCTAGCAGTAGACAGCGTGGACTACTACGTGCCCTTCGCCCTACCCGATCACGATGCCAAGGCCGAGCTCTATATCCAGGGGCTATCGCCCCAGGCCATTGCATGGGACAAGCTACAGCTGGCCGATACCTTCGACACCTCGCCCAAAGATTACTATCACCCCATCTATCACCATACAGCCCCCTATGGCTGGATGAACGACCCCAACGGGCTCGTCTACAAAGACGGTGAATACCACCTCTACTACCAGTACAACCCCTATGGATCGCGCTGGGGCAACATGCACTGGGGGCACTCGGTGAGCAAAGACCTCGTGCACTGGGAGCACCTGCCCCCAGCTATAGCTCGCGACACCCTAGGGCATATCTTCTCGGGGAGTACCGTCGTGGATCGCGACAATACCGCAGGCTTTGGGCACGATGCTATCATCGCTTTCTACACCTCACATCGCTGGATAGATGGCGTGCAGTGGCAGGCTCAGAGCATGGCCTATAGCCTCGACAATGGACGCACCTTCACCAAGTACGAGGGCAACCCTATCCTAGAGGCCTTCGATGGCATCAAAGACTTCCGCGACCCCAAGGTCTTCTGGTATGCTCCCCGCCAGAGCTGGTATATGATCGTGTCGGCCGATGTGGAGATGCGTTTCTACGAGTCCAAGAACCTCAAGGACTGGACCTATCTCTCCTCCTTCGGGCGAGGATGGGGGATACAGCCCAACCAGTTTGAGTGCCCCGACTTCTTCGAGCTACCCATCGATGGCAACCCCGATCACAAGAAGTGGGTAATGATAGTCAATATCAACCCCGGCTGTCTCTTTGGCGGTAGCGCCACCGAGTACTTCGTGGGCGACTTCGATGGCAAGACCTTCACCCCTATGACCAAGCCCGAGGTAACGAAGTGGCTCGACTGGGGCAAGGATCACTACGCTGCCGTTACCTTCTCCAACACTGGCGACCGCATCCTAGCTCTCCCCTGGACGAGCAACTGGCAGTATGCCAACTTCACCCCCATCCGCCAGCATCGTGGCGCCAATGGGCTCCCTCGTGAGCTACGCCTCTTCACTGGAGCCGATGGCGATCTCTATGTGTCGGCCAGTGTACCAGACGAGATGCTTGCCCTACGTCAGGGCCCTGCCACTGTGGTGGCTCCTAGCATAGAGCTACGATCTACGCCCCACATCATATCACCCCTAGTCAAGGACGGCAATGGAGCCATGGAGCTGACGCTAACCCTCAAGCCTCAGGCTGCCCAGCGTGTCAGCCTCGACCTCGCCAACAGCCTTGGGGAGGTAACGAGCATCTACCTCGACCTCGAGGCAGGTAAGGTCGTTATGGATCGGACC
>JBHACB010000096.1:0-10606 GCA_041854325.1 Porphyromonas sp. | reverse complement strand
GCCCTACGCAAACGTCTGCGCAAGCTCGGTATCTCCAAGGGTATTCCTGTGGTTTTCTCCACCGAATTGCCCGCCGAAGATGCGATCATCGAGATAACGGGGGAGCGATGCAAGAAGTCTACCGCAGGGACGATCAGCTATATGCCAGCTCTCTTCGGTATTCGCCTAGCAGCCTACGTACTACAGCATATCGAGGCCCAGCACGAGCCTACTATTTAGATAATCAGAGACAAGAGAAGCTATGACACTAATCATCAAGGCACGCCATATACGCAAGAGCTACGGGACGCTAGAGGTGTTGCGGGGCATAGACCTCGATGTAGCGCAGGGCGAGATCGTATCGATCGTAGGAGCTAGTGGCGCTGGCAAGACCACACTGCTACAGATATTGGGTACCCTTGCCTCTGCCGATCGTGGTAGCGAGCTAGTGATAGCAGGGCGCGATGCCTCTGCGCTAGGAGCTACAGCAGCCGCTGAGCTGCGCAATAGAGAGCTGGGCTTCGTCTTCCAGAGCCATCAGCTGCTTCCAGAGTTTACAGCTCTCGAGAATGTCTGCATCCCTGCCCTCATACGAGGCGACTCGATGCCCTCAGCTGAGCCGAGAGCACGCATGCTGCTCGAGCGTCTAGGCCTAACCGATAGAGCCAAGCATCGACCAGGAGAGATGTCGGGAGGCGAATGTCAGCGGATAGCAGTAGCGCGAGCTCTGATGAATGAGCCCAAAGTGGTCTTCGCTGACGAGCCTTCTGGGAGCCTCGATAGTGCCAACAAGGAGGAGCTGCACCGCCTCTTCTTTCGCCTTAGGGAGGAGCTCGGACAGACCTTCGTGATCGTAACGCACGATGAGGCCTTCGCTCGCCAAGCCGATCGCATGATAGTGCTGCGAGATGGCCGTATAGAGCGTGAAGAGTACCGCATAGGAGGGGCAGTCTATGGCGAATAAATACTTCTTCGTGGGGCGTGCTGAGCGTATCGTCATCGCTATCCTGCTCGTACTAGCTAGCGCAAGCATTTGTGTCTACTATCTGATAGCAGCTCCACTCGAGGAGCCAGGGGCGATGCCGACACAGAGCACGATAGGCTCTGCCGACAGCCTTATACGAAGCAAAGATTATGTGGGGCCTCCAGCCTCGATGCGCTCGAGCTCGATACGCAAATACGACAAGCGCACCGTGCTCGACCTCAATCGTGTCGATTCGCTTACCTTGCTCCGCGTACCAGGTATAGGGCCAGCTTTCGCACACCGCATTCTTGCACTCCGACAGCGTCTAGGGGGCTACTACACCATACTACAGCTTCAGGAGGTCTATGGCATGGACGAGGATAGGTATCTGGCCTTGCGTGGTTGGTTTGCTATCCAAACGCCGCCTACCACCTATACGCTCTCGGAGCTTCGTGCCGATGAGCTCCCACGACACCCCTACCTAAGCGGAGCTCAGAGGCGAGCTATCAATCGTCTGCTGCATCGTCATGGGCGTATAGCTTCGTGGGCTATGCTGATGCGTGAGGAGGCCTTCGGACGCGATGATAGCATTCGGCTGTCGCACTACTTCGTCGAGCCTGTCGAGCTCGAGCCACACCAATCCGATCAACTACCAAATACTCAATAGATATGTATCCAGTTACCCGTCTGCGTCGCTTGCGTCGTACGCCTCAGCTTCGCGACCTAGTGCGTGAGACGCACCTTAGTCCACATGATTTTATCGCTCCGCTCTTCGTAGTACATGGGCAGGACATCAGAGAGGAGATCGTCTCCATGCCAGGTCAGTATCGCTTCTCTATCGATCGATTGGTCGCCCACTGCCACGAGCTGCATCAGCTTGGTATCGGGGGGGTAATGCTCTTCGGGATCCCTCAGCACAAGGATGCCACTGGGAGCGAAGGCTACAGCGACAATGGTATCGTACAGCAGGCCATACGAGCTATCAAGCGCGAGCTCCCCGACCTTATCGTCATTGCCGATATATGTATGTGCGAGTACACCGACCATGGCCACTGCGGTATCATACACGATAGCGAGGTGGACAACGACGAGACACTCGACTACCTCTGCCGTCAGGCTCTTGCTTTCGCTCGTGCTGGCGTCGATATGGTTGCCCCTAGCGATATGATGGACGGACGTATCTGGGCGATCCGCGAGGCACTCGATGAGGCCGGCTTTGTACAGCTACCCATTATGAGCTATGCAGCCAAGTTTAGCTCGGCTTTCTATGGCCCCTTCCGCGATGCGGCCGAGAGTGCACCTAGCTTTGGCGATCGTCGTGCCTACCAAATGGATCCAGCCAATGGGCGCGAGGCCCTGCGTGAGATCGAGAGCGACATAGAGGAGGGGGCTGACATTGTCATGGTCAAGCCTGCTATTGCTTACCTCGATGTGATCAAGGAGGCGAGCCAGAGGTTCGATCATCCCATAGCAGCTTATCAGGTGAGTGGCGAGTATGCGATGATCAAGGCTGCTGCACGCCTCGGCTGGATCGACGAGGAGCGTATCATGCTAGAGAGCCTCACTGCCATTCGTCGTGCTGGGGCGAAGATCATCCTGACCTACTTTGCTGAGGCTGCTGCACGTCTGCTAAGTCGCTAAAGGCTTAGACTAGCGAGGCGAGTGCGCCCTCGATGCTTCCTCGCAGAGGCATCGAGGGCGTGCTGCTGTATACCCCGTACTAGCTAGAAGTCGCTAGACGAGCCACCACTACTGCCACCGCTAGAGCCATTGTCTGAGCTGGAGCTATCACCAGCACTAGAGCTACCGCTAGGGGCAGAGGACTCGGGCGAGGAGCTCTCTTTCTTGAGTTGAGGAGCTACACGATGATACTCGACCGATCGTAGCTCGCGAAACTCCGCCCTAGGGGTGAAGCGGATCTGCGCTCGAGCGATGTGCATCGAGAGGGCAAAGGCCTCCTCGCTCTCGGCGGCACGGACGCGGAGTGATGGGCGAAACGACCCTAGAGGCCCTGCATCGACGATATAGCCTAGAGAACAGAGCTTACCGAGCACACTACGTAGCTTGTAGAAGACCGCGGCGACGTCTGCTTCGCTCACCGTAGAGCCATCGGACATCTGCCGACACAGCTCCTCGAAGCTGATGCGTTGTTTCTGACACACGAGGTTGGCGATGTAGCGAACCTGACCTTGAGCCTTACCTACCGACATGGCTCGCTTAGTAAGTGAATAGTACATAATAGATAAATAGATATTGTTAGTTGGGCTGGGGTATAGAGGCTCTCTAGTGTCCTCTCCTACTCCCAACGCTACTGCAAAGGTACTATGAGGCCTATTCCCTAGTGGACCAAAACGGTTCATTAGTGTCCAAAACGATCCAATATAGTCCGAAACGACCTATAGTCTCCCCTCAAAAATCCCTCTCTCCACAAGCAAGGGGCGTAAGCAGCAAGCTATGCACTCTATATTCTTTTCTGTCCCCAAAGCACGCAAGCGATAAAAGTTCCATACAAGACGGACTGGCCCAGGCGTAGATGTCCTGTTTTAAGCATTTTGGATCGAGCCACAATGGGCTAGTCAAATCAACATACACAAAAAGACAGAGAAAACCCACTCAATGTGCGAGCAGAGGTAGCAACAGCTCATCCACCACAAATGAGTTAGGAAGCTGTAAAATAATTGGATAGGCATATATATGTGTGCTTAGTCTTCTAGACCTCCTCTTTATTCTGACCGATATTTGCATTCTCATGAGGGAACGCTACAAGTGGCACGCCCTTTCGACTATGTTTGTAGAGCGCACATCTTGTAGTCTAGACTATTGGCTATCTTGTATAAGAAGTTAGTGACTCTTGAGTGTGAATTGTCTATAGAGCTCCATGTAGATCATGTCTATAAGAACCAACAGAGTAAACCAAGAGGCATAATTATCGTTCTCTTTTATCTCCCTTATTTTTTTTAGACTCATTACATTACCTTGATATGAGAGAGCATTGTGAGCACAGCGATTGCGATGAGCATATAGGCTCTCATATATACCTTTGAGAGAGTCATCAAAAAGGCTATTTTTTCCCCATTTCTTCACGTCGAACAGGTTTGTGATCTCGAGGTTTCGCAATTCTCGAGGAAGCCATACCTCAACAATGCTTTTCTTGAGGATATTGCCCTTGAAGTCGTTGAGTTGGCCGAGAAGCTCATCCTTTCTATTGCCATCAATCTTCCCTACCTGTTCGACAAGAGTTGTATAGACTAGGTTCTTGCTCTTGTAGTTAGAGTACTCCCCTTGCTTAGAATTAATTTCAGTCAAGAAGCTTCGGCGAAAATCAAAATCGTGAGTAGCAATATCCCATAAGATACACTTGGCTTTTTGTTCCATGCACCCCGTTAACTTTAGGAAAAGTGTCTGCAAGACATATTCCTTCATTATATAATTACAAACTTGGCTCTTATATAAGCCCATGGGGAGCAATGTCCCTTCAATAAGGGAGGCGAGAGGTGTAAGAATAAATTCTTTATGCTTCATTGTTTGAGCTGAGATATTTTCCATATATATCAATAGAGGCGTGAATACGCTTGCGAAGATGCTCCAAAGCCGAAGGGGATTTAATGTGGACGGAGTCGCTTTTGAACTCTTGTATCTTTTTTCCTATCTCCGAACATAAGGCTTCCATTATAGATACTGTATTGTCATTAGCGATAGTGTAGTATATTAAACCAAATAAATAAACATCAGCATCAATGATTGAAGAAAACGTCTTGGGAAAATTTTGGCTTTGTAGTTGTCTATCAAGTGCTTGGTATTTATCTTGAATATTAGGCCCTAACAAACGAGTAAACATAGAGTCACCATCGTTGTTGACCTCTGTCAAAATATAAGACTCATAGTATTTTTCCATTTTAGTCTTGTAGTTCTGTGCAAGTTTACCTGAGCCTCCATTCTTTTTATATTGCGATAGTAACGATAGATATCGCACAAAGTCAATGGGAGCCTTATTGACAGTTATCATGTATGCGAACTGAGGAGAGAACCACCTGTAAAAGCCTTCTTTCAAGAAATATAGCGACTTACGGCTCTCTATGGACGACAGAGACTTGCCTTTGATATTTATGTTACGGAAAACAGAGGAGTATAACTTCTGTTGTTCTTCCGGCTTGCTACTGATAGGGATTATGAGAGAGAAGCCCATGTAGGTATCTCTCCAAAAATCAGAGCCTAATTCAAAATTAACATCGTTGTATTTACTCCTGTCTATTCCCTGGAGTATGCTCTGCTTGTCTTGACCTTCTTGAGTGAAATATGAAAGCTGCCATTCCAGAGGCATATCCTCCTCATCGGCTAAATCGTCATTTTCATTGGCTGCTATTTGGTATTCGTCACCTGAGAACTTGAATTCTTCCTTCTTGGGGAATAGTCCTAGGTAGGCAATAAGTATTGCTGATAGACGCTGCTGTCCATCTAGAATGTAGTTTGTCGTACCGTTATAGTTCCCGATAGTTATAGGAGGGATGAATAAATTATCTTTTAGACTATTGATAAGATCCTTTACATCCTCTTCTGTCCAAACAAAAGCTCGTTGATAAGGGGGTAAAATGATTTCTTTTGTGAGCATGAGCTTGATCCATTGCTCGAGGGAGTACTCTCCATAGTAGTTTCTGCTACCTTTTGCTGTGCTTGTAGCCATTGTTTCACTTTGTATTGTTGGTTTTTGGGTATAGTCTATTATTTATATCCTCCTAGCTCCCTTCGATGCTGGCGAGGGGAGCAAAGGTTGTTGGGAACAGCTTGGTGAGCTGGTAGTCGCTGACTCCTATGGGTTGTTCGTAGCCCACGAAGGCGTATTGTGCCGTCATCTTATCACCTCCATTGCCGAGGGGGAGGCTAATGGTTGTGTTGCCGTGTCCGCTTTGGAGGGAGTCGTCTATCACATCGATGTAAAAGTCCAGCTGTCCCATAGTTTGGCTATTCATATCTCTCGGGTCTGTAGTTCCCATGCCTCAAAATTACATACAAAGATTGATATTGCCAAGGATCATCTATGAAGTTTGTAAAAGATGGGAGAGGGTGGTGGGCTAGACTGATATGAGCGTAAGTCTAGGCGAAGAAACAAGTGCTATATATTGCCTGCTATGGGCATTATCGAGTATCTCGGAGCAGTCCTAGGGTGCGAGCGTCTACCACATCCACTGGGCTACGTTTGCGTCCAGCCAGAAGTTCACCCTTATGGCTGTATTGTGGTCGCTCTCTTGAGCTTTGACAAGGCGATTAAGAGTATTCTTCATAGGTCTGAGTGTTACGCGAATTGAGCGATTTGATAGAGTAGTGCCTCCATCGATAAAGGGAAAGCTCCGAAAGCCTTTATCACAGGGCGATCGGAGCTTCGGTTGAGGTTCCAGGCGGATTCGAACCGCCGTAAACGGTTTTGCAGACCGGTGCCTAGCCACTCGGCCATGGAACCATTGCTCATTTGCGTGGCAAAGATACGCTTTATTTTTGATATGAGCAAGGGCTACACCACGAGCTTGAGGGCAAACTGCTCCATCCCCGTGGCAAAGAGTAGGCGAATGTGTACGATCCAGCCCCTACGATGAGGCGATGATAGCCTCGCGAGGGCACTGCGTGCATCGCGATGCAGTAGACGGAGCCACTCGAGGGCTTGCGATCCGTCGAGGTGAGCATAGCGCAGACCAGCCATGGTATAGAGGACGACCTCTGCCTGCTGAGGGCTGTCGGCTTCGAGATGTGCTATGAGGTGCGAGAGCGATGCCTCACCCTCGGCAACAGGTGAGGGATGAGATGCGCTGACACGCGAGCGTGTGGGTGTGGCATAGTGAGGCTCTAGAGCCGACCGCCATAGCCCCGACTGCCCCGTATGAGCCACCCATGCAGTGCGCTCGAGGGCAACGCCTCGCTTGGAGCGTACTCCTCGATCCTTGAGACTGGGGCTATAGCAGAGCGAGTCGATCACCTGTGAGCCTCGGCAGAGCACGATATAGCAGCTGGCATTATTGAGCCTCGGCATGGGCCACTGAACTACGAGGCTGGGGTCGGCCTCGGGATAGTAGTCCACGACGCCCTGGGGGCTAGACGTGAGTACTAGATAGCTCTGTGCACTGAGCTCAGGGAGCCCATCGAGCGCATAGCTCACGAGCCTATCGGGCCTACTCCCTAGCTCTAGGCTAAGCCCCTCGAGGCTCAAGGGGGCATCGTGCGGGTTGAAGAGCTCGATGTATTCGCTTGCCCCAGCTAGGGGAGAGGCCATGACCTCGCTCACCCATGGATATAGGCGCATAGCGGTGTCGGCATGGGTAGCGTGCGCTCTCGCCCACATCCTAGGCATAGAGGTGTAGGTGAGTAGTAGGGATAGGTAGAGGATAGCCTTCATAATATCTAATAAGGCGCGAGGGGTCGCCCTGCAAGCTGTCGTGTGCATGGGCAACCCCTCGGCATAGGTGTATGTGCTAGCTTAGCTGATGCGCATGGGTGGCTTCACGATCTCGGCCTCGAGCTGGCGACCACGCACCACGATGTAGATCTTGTTGCCCACGGTGGCATGCTCCTTGGTCACATAGCCCATACCGATACCGGTCTTGAGCGTAGGCGACATGGTGCCAGAGGTTACCTCACCGATGATGTTGCCCTCGGCATCGGCTATCTCGTAGTGCGAGCGAGGCACACCCTTGTCGTGGAGCTTGAAGGCGACGAGCTTGCGTGCCACACCCTCGGCTTTCTGCTTCTCTAGCTCGGCACGATAGGGGAAGTTCTTGCCATCGACAAACTTGGTGATCCAGCCCAGACCTGCCTCTAGAGGCGAGGTGGTGTCGGTGATGTCGTTGCCATAGAGGCAGAATGCCATCTCTAGGCGTAGCGTATCGCGTGCACCTAGGCCGATGGGCTTGATACCCTCGGGAGCTCCAGCCTCGAAGATCGCATTCCATATCTTCTCGCCATCGGCAGGGTAGAAGTAGATCTCGAAGCCTCCTGCACCAGTGTAGCCCGTATTGGAGAGGATCACGTTGTCGCACCCAGCGAAGCGACCTACCTTAAACTTGTAGTAGGGTATCTCGCTCAGATTGACCTCTGTGAGGCGTTGTAGCACCTCGAGGGCCTTGGGCCCCTGGATGGCGAGCTGTCCGATGTTGTCGCTACTATTCTCGAGGATGGCACCGACCTTGTTGTGGCTCACGCACCATGCCCAGTCCTTGTCGATATTGGCCGCATTGACCACGAGCATATATTTCTCGTGCTCGTAGTGGTAGACGAGGAGGTCGTCCACGATACCGCCCTTGTCGTTGGGGAAGCAGGTGTACTGAATATCACCGATAGCCAGCTTGGAGGCATCGTTGCTCGTGATGTCCTGGATGAACTGGAGGGCATTGGGCCCCTTAACCCAAAACTCACCCATGTGCGACACGTCAAAGA
This sequence comes from Porphyromonas sp., assembly GCA_041854325.1. GTDB lineage: Bacteria > Bacteroidota > Bacteroidia > Bacteroidales > Porphyromonadaceae > Porphyromonas. The sequence continues at coordinate 2,244 of JBHACB010000096.1, read as the reverse complement.
CGCCCACGCTCTGCACTACCGTGAGGTGTTCGTCGATGATACCCGAGTACTCAATAGGCATATTGTAGCCAGCGAACTCGTGCATCTTGGCTCCTAGCGCTTGGTGAATAGCGGTGAATGGAGTAGACTTCATGTTGAATATCTGCTAATCGTTAGACTGAATGTTGATAGAATACGTCCGTAAAGGTAGTGTCTTTCTTTCAGAAGCGCAATACTGCGGTGGGTGTATTTTGCGAGTCTGTACCCCTAGCACCGGCCTCGAGACCGCCTAGATGAGTGCTCTAAGGTTTTGGCATAATATACTATGGGCGAGTGAAATATATCTTCATCGTAGGGATGGTCGAAAATCATCGATGTTTTTGCTCGATAAGTTCGATGTTTTTGGCGCAAAAGTTCGATGTTTTTGGGGGAAATCATCGATGTTTCTTGGGCAAAACATCGATGATTTTGTGGAGGGCCTTGCTGGGTGTATGTCTCCAAGTACCTACCCCCACGCCTAACACTAGTGATAGGCATGGGGGTAGGAGTGCAGAGGGAGGTGAGCTCTAGGCTCAGAAGCGGTACTGGAGGGCTAGGGTGAAGCGATCGTCTCGTAGGTCGTGCTGGTAGGCTGTGAGTCGGGAGGTCGCCTCGTTGGTGATGAGCTCGGCATAGGCCGTGGCGCGTATGGCACTCGTGAGGTGGTACTGTACGCCTAGACCTATGGTGCGGTAGGCGAGGTCGGCTACACCCGAGTAGCTGAGCCCAATGGCATCGCCCGAGAGAGCTGTGTTGGGGTCGTACCAGTCGTACTTGGCTAGGAGTACTAGGGGAGTACGGCCTACCTCCTGAGCTAGGAGTATGTATCCGCCCTGTATGGGGCGCAGATAGGTGGCAGAGGCTGCTAGTGTGCCATTGGGGCTCTTGGAGCTAGAGGCCGAGGCTGGCTGCTGTCCAGTGATCCATTCGCCCCTGAGGCGTGTAGTGCCCAGCGTAGTGCGCAGGGCTAGCTGAGCATCGAGCCCTAGATAGCTACGGCGAGCATACTGCCCTATGTGGCTGGCATTGGTCTCTAGGGTGTACTGACCATTGGTGATGCGATAGACCTCTGGTGAGCCTTGGTAGACGCCACCATAGTAGAGCGACACGCCACCACTCAGCTCGAGGGTGCACCCCGTAGTCGACTGAGCCGAGAGACGCCCGATGAAGTCGAGTCGGCTATCGACCTCCGACTTGATACCATTGCCACCGAAGAGCCCCGCGTCTAGCCGCAGGAAGCTCAGCTTGCTCTCCTGGCCAGCCTGTAGGGAGAGCATCACACCGAGGTCGCGCCCATTGGGGAAAAGCGTACGTGTGATGAGGGCGCGCTCAGGGCTCTCTCGTAGTGCCGATGAGTAGCTGATCTCGTGCCCGAAGGGACGCTCAAAGATCCCCCCACGTAGCGCACTACGCCCTAGGTGAGGGATACGGATCTGCAGGTAGGCATCTCGCACACCTACGCCACGATCGGTGAGGTCGATCTGAAAAACACCCTGTGCTATGCCTCGTGTGTAGGAGAGCTTGATATGTCCACGGCGCACGCCAAGGCGTGAAAACGATCCAGTACCTTCCTCGCGCTTGTTCCCGACAGAGAGCTCTGCATCCTGCTGCCCCGTCTGGTGATAGAGCTGTACGTAGCCCGAGATACTCAGAGGAGCTCTACTGGTAGTATACGCCTCTAGTGCCTCGATGCGCCTCGAGAGCGAGGATAGATGCCCCGTATCGTGTCCTGCACGAGGCTGTACCATACTCGCGCTATCGGCGCGCTGGGCCCACACATTGGCATTAACTATACTAGCTATAGCCATCAAAATGATTTGCTTATTCATGCTCTATTATTCTTCCGAATGATTGTACTGCTGGGGGAGGGAGCTGGCTCTCCTCTGCCATTGCCGTCGCAAAGATAGCCAATGATGTCGTAGTGTGGCTGTGTGTATGAGTATATTGGGCTATAAGTAGTCGCAAATGTTGTCTTTATGGTCTGATGAAGCCATTCATTGAGGAGTATCGATGCTCCCTCCAACTCTTGGCTCAGCCTTCCCCCCTGTCGGTGGAGGTAGTGCTGACGAAGGCTCTAGGGGGTGCTTTTTGGTATATTCAGAAGAATTCAGTACCTTTGCATCGCATTTGGAGGACCAAGTGCTTGAGGATTGTCTCATGGTGTAATGGTAGCACAACAGGTTTTGGTTCTGTTTGTCAAGGTTCGAATCCTTGTGAGACAACATC
>JBHACB010000095.1:0-28098 GCA_041854325.1 Porphyromonas sp. | reverse complement strand
GAGGGGACGACCTCTTCGCTATCAACGGATCAACATTTTTTATTACTTTTGTTTCGATCGCCAGTGCTACATCGTGGCCCACTGCTATAGGCTAGAGACCAATGTGGCGCACAGCGAAAAGCCCTCGCACACCACTAGTACCCAACTACGTAGTGCGCGAGGGCATTGTCGGATATATACAAACGCAACATGAAGCATTATCTGGATCACTACCGAGCGCTGTCTGCAGAGGAGATAGCTATGCTCGAGCGAAACGGCTGTAGTGCCGACGACTGGGCGCGCGTCTTGGTCGGCGAAGCCTTCACCCCTCACTCGTGCGCCCAAGTACACTTCTCGGGCGATGTCCGCTTGGCCTATTTCGATGAGCGCATCACACTACCAGGAGGTGTATCGCGCCCTAGTGGCATCTACCATGCTCACCTGCACAACTGTAGCATCGGCCCCAACGTCCTCATCCAGCACATCGGCGAGTATATCGCAGGCTACGATATCGGTGCTCGCTCTATAGTAATGAATGTAGACCGCCTTGCCGTAACGGGGACTACCTCCTTCGGCAATGGCCAGCGCGTATCTGTGCTCAACGAGACCGGTGGGCGCGAGGTGCTCATTACCGACCTCATGACGGCACAGACGGCCTACCTGTGTGCCTTCTACAGGCACGACACCGCTCTCATCCAGGCCCTCGAGCGTCTTGCCCTACGCTACGTAAGCGAGGTATCGAGTGCGCATGGGAGCATAGGCGAGGAGGTAGAGATACGTAGCTGCCACACTATCGAGAATGTACGCATAGGCGACTGCGCTCGTCTCATCGGGGTATCGAGGCTCAGCGACGGCAGTATCCTTAGCAACCGCACTGCACCCGTCTTCGTGGGGCACAACGTAGTGGCCGAACACTTCATCCTGCACTCGGGATCGGCTCTCGACACTGGAGCTACTATCGGGCGCTGTATGCTGGGACAGGGCTCTAGCCTCAAGCATCTCTTCTCGGCACACGACTCCCTCTTCTTCGCCAACTGTCAGGGAGAGAATGGCGAGGCCTGCGCTGTGTTCGCTGGCCCCTTCACCGTGTCAATGCACAAGAGTAGTCTACTCATAGCCGGATACTTCTCCTTCCTCAACGCTGGTAGCGGCTCCAACCAAAGCAACCACCAATACAAGCTCGGCCCTATACACCAAGGCATCGTGGATCGTGGATCCAAGACCACGAGCGACTCGTACGTCCTCTGGCCCTCGCACATAGGCCCCTTCTCGCTAGTCATGGGCCGGCACGTGCACCACGTCGATAGCTCCGACTTCCCTTTCTCCTACCTCATCGAGCAGAACAACTTATCCTACCTATCGCCCGCCATCAATATACGCAGTGTAGGTACAATACGCGACGCCAAGAAATGGCCTGCACGCGACCGTCGCCCCGAGGGCGAGCGTAGCGATATGATCAACTACAACCTACTCAGCCCCTACACCGTAGGCAAGATGCTACGCGGACGCTCTACCCTGCTACAGCTCAGCCAGCTACTAGGCAATAGCAACAAGCAGGAGATCGTCTACCGTAATATGCACATTCGCGGTGAGGCACTCGAGAGGGGTGTAGAGCTCTATCGCCTAGCCATCATCAAGTTTCTTGGCAATTCGCTCATCACACGCCTACAGGGGGGCGTATTCCACTCCGATAGTCAGATATGCGAGTGGCTACGCCCCGATAGCACACGTGGCCTAGGTATGTGGGTAGACCTCTGTGGCCTACTAGCCCCCAAGGCCGAGGTAATGCGTCTGATAGAGGCTGTCAAGTCGGGGACGATAGCTGACCTCGACACGCTCAATCGTGGCTTCGCACAGCTCCACAACGAGTACTACACTCTCGAGTGGCCCTGGGCATACGAGGCACTATGCCAGTGGTATGGGCTTGGCGATGGCGATTGGAGCCGTGAGCGTGTCCTAGCCATAGTGGCCGAATGGGAAGAGGCTGTGGTATCTCTCGACAGGATGCTCTACAATGGTGCTCGCAAGGAGTTTGACATGAGTGTGCGTGTGGGCTTCGGTCTCGACAGCGAGGAGGAGTGCCGAGCGGAAGACTTTGCCAACGTGCGGGGAGAGTTCGACGACAACCCCTTCGTCCGCGAGGTCCTTGGCCACATCGAGCGCAAACAAGACCTAGCACGGCGTGTGCGAGCACAGATTGTCATGGATTAGCCCTCCCTATAGCAACAAAGCACAGGCGTAGTAGCTCTGCGAGGTACGACGCCTGTGCTTTGTTGACTCACAAGGACTCGAACCTTGACAAACAGGACCAGAATCTGTTGTGCTACCATTACACCATGAGTCAATGGTCGTATGGGGTATCAGCCCCAATTCGACTGCAAAGATAGGTCTTTTTCTCAAACTACCAAATATCCTATCCTTTTTTTCGTCTCTAAACTCAAGAAAAATTGTACCCAAGCATCCTAGTAGAAGCAGAGCGACTGGTAGTGCGAGAGGTCGGCCGTGAAGACCGAGAAGAAGCTAGGGAAGCCAGGGGCGAGTGTACCGAGCTCGTGCCCACAGCCTAGGGCGTCGGCTACACGCCCCGTAGCCATATCTGCTGCCTGGGCAAGCGATACATCGAGATAGCGTACGGCATGGCGCACAGCCTCGGGCATGGAGATAGCAGCCCCAGCGAGGTTGCCGTCTTCGTTGATGTAGAAGCCGTCCTCCGTGAGGCGGGCATTGAGCCCCTCCCAGCCTATATGGCTTAGCCTACGCCCTAGGACAGCGGCATCGGTGAGCAGGAGCAGCTTGTCGCCCTTGGCTCGGTATGCAATACGTGCAGCTCCCTCGTGGCAGTGCCGGCCATCGAGGATAATGGGCGTATAGACACGTGCATCCTCGAGCGCAGCCCCCACTAGGCCAGGAGCTCGGTGCGTCATGGGGCTCATGGCATTGTAGAGGTGCGTGATGATACGTACCCCTCTGTCGAATGATGCCATTGCCTGCTCGTACGATGCCTCACTATGCCCGATAGACACCTGTATACCGCTGGCTAGGAGCTTGTCGAGCTGCGCAGGGGTGAAGCACTCGGGGGCAATGGTGATCATCTTGATCACTCCTCGCCCACGCTCTATGATCTCATCGAGCAGGCTATCGGTAGGCGGGCATATGAATGAGGCATTGTGAGCTCCACGTCGCTTGGCGTTGATAAAAGGCCCCTCGAGATGCATCCCTAGGAGGTGCTTGTCATGCTTCATCGCCTCATGCACAGCCTCTATCGCCTGCCAGATCGTCTCTAGTGGCGAGGTAATCAGCGTAGCATAGTAGTAGGGCGTAGCATGCTCGAGGCAGGCACGCGTCATCTCGGCAAGCGTGGTCGCATCGGGGGCATAGGAGAAATAGCGCTCGTAGCCGCCATTGAGCTGTAGGTCGATGAAGCCAGGAGCTAGGTAGCACCCCTCTAGATCTATCACCTCGTCGGCAGGGGTCTCAGGAGTGCCTAGGCCCACTATACGCCCCTCGGCTACGATGAGATCGGTCTCGCGGAGCTCCACGCCTCGGCTTAGGAGGCGTGCATTCTTGATATGTATCATTTATTTGATGTATGTATTGTTATATGTTCCATATTCTACTGGGCAGTGCACGAGGGGTAGCCTGCGCTTTGGCACCCCTAGGGCGTCCGCATCGTTCGCCCTAGGGTGTCCATTGCTCGGGTCTAGAGGAGCTCGGCAGGGAAGAACAGAGAGGACTCTATGCACAGAGAGGGAGCTGGTCGAGGGGGGGGATGAGGGCTTACTCGCGCACAGAGGTCCCCCAGAGGAGCTTGCGCCTGAGCGTCTCGGCAAAGGGGGTCTTGCGCAGGTGTACCATGCGAATGGTATCCTCGCTACGGCGTATGGCTATGCGCGCGGAGCATGGCACTATCTTGGACTGGCCATCGAGGACGAGCAGGCAGGTATTGTTGCGTGCCGATACCTCCATCTCCACTAGTGTGTCGGATGCCACGACGAGCGGGCGCATCGTGAGCGAGTGTGGTGCTATGGGGGCGATGAGCGTACAGTGGCTATCGGGCATGATGATAGGCCCATGCACGCTGAGCGAGTAGGCTGTAGAGCCTGTAGGGGTAGCGACGACGAGGCCGTCGCAGTCGTAGTCGGCGAGATAGACACCATCGAGGCGAGCGTGTATACGTATCATCGAGCCTGTCTCGCGCTTGAGGATAGCGACCTCGTTGAGCACATCGCCATAGCTCTTGCCGTCTATCTCTACGCGTAGCTGAGTGCGGTGCTCTATCGTGTAGGTGCCATCGAATAGGCGATGTATCAGAGGGGCAGCATCGGCCACCTCCATATCGGTGAGAAAACCAAGGCGACCGAGGTTGATCCCTAGGATGGGAATATCCTGAGAAGCCACTCGCCGAGCTGTACGCAGGAAGGTGCCATCGCCCCCTAAGCTAATGGCTAGATCTACATCGAGGGCCTGATCGTCGTCGAGGATACCTGCGAGGCGAGGCGAGAGACCATACTCCTGCGTCAGCACCTGATGAAAGGGGGCATCGCACAGGAGCATCGCGCCATATCTATCTAGCTCATCGAGGAGTAGCTGTAGGCGCGGGGCATGCTGTTCCTTGTACTTGGTGCCAAAGATTGCTATCCGATACATCGTCGTAATACGTCTGGTTTGGGAATAAAACCTTACATTTGTACTGCTACAAATATATACAAAAAGAAGATGACTAGGCTTAGTGTCAATATTAACAAGGTCGCTACACTACGCAACGCACGCGGAGGCAATGTGCCCGATGTGCTACGTGTAGCCCTCGATATAGAGCGTTTTGGTGCTCAGGGGATCACTGTACATCCACGCCCTGATGAGCGCCATATCCGCTATGCCGATGTGCGGGCACTCAAGCCTCTGCTCACTACCGAGCTCAATGTCGAGGGCAACCCTATCGATAGCTTCATGGCTCTGGTCTACGAGGTACGACCAGCTCAGGTAACGCTAGTGCCCGATGGCCCCAATCAGATCACGAGCAATGCGGGCTGGGAGGTAGCTCAGCACACCCACTTCCTACGTGCTACGATCGACCAGCTACACGCCTGGGGGATACGAACCTCCATCTTCGTGGGCACCGATCTCGACAATATCCGCGCTGCCACACAGACGGGTACCGACCGTATCGAGCTCTACACCGAGCCCTATGCCCTGCGCTACCCTACCGACTGCGCAGGGGCCGTAGCCCCCTTCGTCGAGGCGGCACAGCTCGCTCACAGCCTAGGGCTAGGTGTCAATGCCGGCCACGACCTAAGCCTCGACAATGTAGGCTATCTAGCCCAGCATCTGCCTATGCTTGACGAGGTATCTATCGGGCATGCTCTCATCAGCGAAGCCCTCTACCTAGGCCTAGAGGAGACCATTCGTCGCTATCGAGTGGCCTTAGGCACAATATAACGACCCAACACCCGATTATCTAACTATAGTAACAAAGACTTCATAAGCAAAATAGTAAATGGAAACAACTGCGATAGACTCTCTCGGCACTGCCCTATCCACCGATCCTGTGGTAGCACCCTCTCTCTCGGTTCTTGACCTCGCTACCAAGGGAGGCTGGATCATGGTCGTCCTGCTCGTGCTCTCCCTCATAGCGGTCTATATATTCGTGGTCAAGTATCTACAGATACGCGCTGCCGCTCGCCAAGACAAGCACTTCATGGCACGTATCAAGGACTATATCGCCGAGGGCAAGACCTCTAGCGCCATCAAGCTCTGCGAGGAGACCAACACCCCAGCAGCCCGTATGGTACAGAAGGGTATTAGCCGCCTAGGTAAGCCGATGAACGATATCCTAGTGATGGTAGAGAACGTGGGCAACATCGAGATAGGGCGCCTCGAGAAGGGGCTGGCCGTGCTAGCCACTATCGCCGCGGGAGCCCCCATGATCGGCTTTCTCGGGACGGTAACGGGTATGGTTCGTGCCTTCTTTGATATGGCCAATGCAGGCACGGCTGGTATCGATGTGGCTCTGCTCTCCAATGGTATCTACGAGGCTCTCGTAACGACTGTAGGGGGGCTAGTCGTGGGTATCGTAACCCTCTTTGCCTACAACTATCTCGCCGCTCAGCTCGCCAAGGTAGCCAATATCCTTGAGACCAAGACGGTAGAGTTTATGGACCTGCTCAACGACTCGCTATGAGCCTCAAGCGCAAGATACAGGTAACGGATAGCTTCAGCATGGCGTCTATGACCGACGTCATATTCTTGTTGCTCATCTTCTTCCTCGTAACCAGTACTATCATCGTGCCCAACGCCATCAAGGTAAGTCTGCCTAGTGCCTCGGCACAGCCAGCAGGCGAGCAGGGCTCGGCACGTATCATCGTAACGCCCGACGGGCACTACTACCTAGGGCTCGACAAGGCTCCAGAGGTAGATCTCACCCTATCCGACGTAGAGATACAGCTCGCTGCCTGGGCCACGACCCACCCTCAGGCCTATGTGGCTATTCATGCCGATGAGTCGGTACCCTACAAGGCGGTAGTGGCCTCGATCAATGCCGCCAGCAAGGCTGGCCTCAAGGTGGTGCTGGCTACCAGGATAGCCGATACCACTGTAGCACGATAGAGACACATGGCAAAGAACGAGCATACCAAGCGGATACCCACGGCGATAGCCGTTACCCTGGCCGTACACCTAGGGCTGGGCGTACTGCTGTATCTGCTACACCTACAGGGGCGCATCCCCGAGCCCAAGCCGATAGAGCTCGTCTTGATAGATCTAGGCAATATAGAGGCTGCATCTGGGCAAGTGGAGCCTCGAGGGCTACAGCAGACAGGGCAGGAGGTAGTACCTCAGCCCTCGCAGGTGCGCCCTGCTCCCAAGCCACAGCCCCCGACCCCAGCTCCCACTACCCCCAAGCCCTCTGCTCGCAAGCCACGACCTGCCCCTATACAGACTCAGACGCATGAGGAGAGCCTGCGTATGGCAGAGGCCAAGCGACTAGAGGAAGCCAAGCGTGCCGAGGCTAAGCGCGCTGAGGAGGCTCGCCTCGCGGCGGAGGCCAAGGCACGTGCCGAGGCCGAGGCTGCCGAGAGACGCGAGGCTCAGAGACGACAGGCAGGGAGCAGTGTCGCCAACGCTTTTGGGGCAGGGCGTGGACAGAATACGAGCCACGGCAACGCCTCGGGTGTGGGCAACCAAGGCCATCCGCAGGGAGCTGCAGGCGGTAGCTTTAGCCTCGAGGGGCGTACTATCGTCAGCAATGGTGGTCGGCTCCTCCCCCCCAGCATCGCCCGCGCCATCCGTGGGCGTGTCAATGTGCGCATCACAGTAGATGCTCGCGGGCGTGTCATCGAGGCGCATGTAGACCCTAGAGGTACCAATATCGCCGATGATGCCGTACGCAGGGCTTCGGTGGTGGCAGCACGTGCCACGGTGTTCAACACTCAGGAAGGGGCAGGCGAGCAGCGAGGCTTGATCACCTACAACTTCGACATCCAATAAACAATCAAATAACACCAATCCACTATGGCAAAGACCGTATATGTATTCCTAGCTGAGGGCTTCGAAGAGATCGAGGCCGTCGCCACCATCGATCTCCTACGTAGAGCAGGGCTCGCTGTCGTTACCGTCGCAGTGGGCGATAGCCGCGAGGTAGCTGGTGCACACCACGTGCCCATAGTAGCCGATCAGGCCCTTGCAGACATTGCTCCTGCAGGAGCCGATGCGTTCGTCCTACCTGGCGGGCTACCTGGTGTAACGAACCTTGGTGCCAGTGATACCCTACGGCGCATCATCGCCGAGGCGCATCAGGCTGGCAAGGTGATAGGAGCTATCTGTGCTGCCCCCAGCATCCTCGGGCAGCTAGGCCTCCTCGAGGGCAAGGTAGCTACCTGCTACCCCAGCTTCGAACCTCAGCTAGGGGGATATATCCCGACCTCAGAGGGAGTAGCCGTAGCAGGTAACATCATTACGGCCCGTAGCGCAGGGGTAACGTTCGAGTTTGCCTTGGCTCTCATCACCGCCCTGCTTGATGCCGATACAGCCAAGGCTGTCGCCTCGGCCGTCATCTACCATCGCTAAGGCAGGCTCCCTCTAGGAAGAGGCTACACCCCCAGCAGACAGACTCGTGGGGGCGTAGCCTCCTCCCTCGTCGTAGACCATAGTTACAGAGATGAAAAGATCGCATATCATCGGCATAGTAGCCCTCATCGCTGGAGCTACGCTTGCTGTCTTCTCTATACGTACATATCAGAGGCGGGTAGCTGACAGAGAGGCCTACGAGGCCGAGCAGGCCCGCATGGCTCTACCCGACACCCTGCGCGTGGTTACCCTATCGGGCTCCACTATATACTTTCAGTATCGTGGCGAGGAGATGGGCTATCAGTACGAGCTACTGCGCTCGTTTTCGGAGCATAGTGGCATCCCCTTTGTCCTACAGACGGCACCCGACCTCGATAGCATTCACCGCATGATAGCCTCGGGCTCGTCTCACCTAAGCATCACCCCAGAGCCCGTGAGCCAGTCGGGCAAGCAACTCTACCGCTACACAGGGCCCGAGACAGAGAGCAGTATGGTGCTGGTGCAGAGAGCACACCGCTATGTGGCAGACAGCGTGTACGTAGCGGACGTTACGGGGCTACTCGGCAAGCAAGTGTACACGATAGCAGGCTCGCACTACGCACGTAGGCTTGCCAACCTCGAGCAGCAGCTAGGAGGCAAGATCCATACCATAGAGCTACAAGGCGATACGATAGATATTGAGGACCTCATAGCTCGTGTCGCTAGCGATAGCATCGACTACACGGTGGTAGATCTCGACCTAGCTCGCCTAGCTCGCACATACTATAGCAACATCGACCTCGACCTCGAGATAGGCTTCGCACAGAGGCTACGCTGGATCACCTCCTCGCGCTACGAGGGCTTGGCTCGTGCTATAGATAGCTGGACGGAGCAAGCCCCTGTCATGGAGAAGGCCAAGACGATCTACCGCAAATACTTTGAGATCAACAAGGTGCTTGTCGATGCCACCTCGGTATCCTCTACCCGTGGCCGACGTGTCTACCAGACCAAGGATGGTGCTATATCGCCCTACGATGGCCTATTCCGGCAGCATGCCTCGCGCCTCTCGTGGTCGTGGCACTTGCTAGCCTCTATCGCCTATCAAGAGTCCAACTTTCACGCCGACATCGTCGGGTGGTCGGGGGCGAGGGGGCTGATGGGCATCATGCCTCGCACGGGGGCAAGCTTTGGTGCCAGCCGAGAGCAGCTCCTAGACCCCGAGGTCTCCGTCCGTGTCTCCGTAGACTGTCTACTAGCTACCGAACGCTCATTTGCCTCGATACAAGACCCTATCCAGCGCATGAAGCTAACCCTCGCGGGCTACAATGCTGGTGTGGCGCACATCCAAGATGCTCAACGCCTGGCCAAGAAGTATGGAGCCGACTCCAACGTATGGGACGACAATGTAGAGCGCTATATCCTGCTCAAGAGTGAACGCAAGTACTACACCGACCCCGTCTGCAAGTATGGCTACCTACGGGGGCGCGAGACGCACAGATATGTCCGCGAGGTCATGGATCGCTACGAGCAGTACCGCCAGCTCGCCCCCTAGCTCATCCCTTCTTAGGGCCCTCCCTCACTATGGTGTGGGCTCACTACATCCCAGTCAGGGCAACGTAGCCCCTCTAGGCCACACGCTAGGGAGAGTTCATTTAGTTTGCTTATCTTTGCATTGCGATACAGATTAAGGGACAGGAAGTACGATAGATGCTACAAGATGATCTCTGGATTGGGCGACTAGCCACACAGGCCAAGGTCGAGTACGAGACGAGCTCCACGCTCTGGAAATGCCTCGTGGGGCAGATCGAGCAACGACTTGCCTCGGACTATTGTATCGACCTCGGCTACGCAGGGCTGTGGAGCCTACGGCTAGAGCCCGAATATATCGCCAATACTCCAGAGGGTCGGTACCTCATACCACCTCGCCTGGCTCTAGCCATAGAGCCCCCTAGGGGGCAGGTAGAGCGTCTCACACTACTCGAGCTCGTCGATGCCCTACATCTAGCTAGTAGCGTACGCATCGAGCTAATACGTTCGTGGCTGACTGCAGTCTCGAGCACACTAGAGCTACAGATAGGCGCAGGGCGCAGAGTGGCGTGGGCAGGGGTAGGTGTATTCATCCCTTCGGGAGCAGGCTGGAGCCTAGAGGTCGCTGGTAGCTTCGCAGAGGCGCTCAACAAGCCTTTCTCTATGTTTGCCCCTGTACCTCTCGGCTCGGGGCAGGCAGCCAAAGGGCTAGAGGTACGCTCTCTAGGAAGCCTCGCAGAGGCCACGAGGCCTCGCCCTCTGCACTTCGACCAGCACAATCCTCAACCAACGGCACCGCACCTAGAGCCCTGCGACGATACCTCTACACCTACAGAGTGCCGACCTATGGCCCTAGCAGAGCCCCTGCAAGCAGACGAGCCTCCAGCTCCGATCGCACCTACCTCCGAGGTCGAGACCTCACCTACGGACGACACTAGCATCCCCTCGAGCCAGCCCTCTGAGGAGCCTATCCTCGAGCCAGCGCCAGTGGTCGAGTCTCCCCCTAGCAAGCGAGGACGGCGTAGTGCCCTCGTAGTGCTACTCCTAGTGCTACTAGCCCTAGGGATCGCTATCACCCTCATCTATCGCAGTAGGCTACAGACCTCGACCTCCGTACCAGCCGAGCCCAAGGCTCTCGCTCCAGTAGATACACCCACACTGCAGCCATTAGGTGGGCTCGACAGCACTAGACGCTTCGGTACCGATAGCCTCCCCTCGCTAGAGGCCAAGCCCTCACCTGCCGATACCACGCCACGCCCTACGGCACCCACGGCACAGCCAGCAGCCCAGCGAGATCGAGTAGGACGCCATGCTACAGCCGAGGATATCGTGCTACAGCCAGGCGATAGCCTAATGCGTATAGCGCAGAGCAAATATGGGCACAGAGCCTTCTGGGTCTACATATACGAAGAGAACAGAGAGCTCATTCCCGACCCCGACAATGTGCCTGTGGGGATACGCCTACGCCTACCCGCTGCAAGCAAATACGGCATCGATCCCGACAATAATAATTCGGTGTCGAGGGCGTTAGTACTGCAACGAAGTTTAATCACTCAGTCTATATAACAATATCCGAGCAATCCCGCATGGAAGCAATAGATATCAAAAGCCTCAATGAGATCATCGAGCGCAAGAGCTACATCATCGAGCAACTGCGCAATGGTATGCGCCAGACCATAGTCGGCCAGACACACCTTATCGATTCACTACTCATCGGACTACTAGCCGATGGGCATATCCTGCTCGAGGGTATGCCTGGGCTAGCCAAGACGCTTGCTATCAAGACACTCGCTCAGCTAGTGCGTGCCGAGTACAAGCGCATCCAGTTCACCCCCGACCTCCTGCCTGCCGACGTGATCGGCACGCTGATGTACAGCCAAAAGCACGAAGAGTTTCAGGTCAAGCAGGGGCCGATATTCTCCAACTTTATCCTCGCCGATGAGATCAACCGTGCTCCAGCCAAGGTGCAGAGTGCCCTACTCGAGGCCATGCAAGAGCGTCAAGTAACGATAGGCGAGAAGACCTTCAAGCTCCCCAAGCCTTTCCTCGTAATGGCGACCCAGAACCCCATCGAGCAGGAGGGCACCTATCCCCTACCCGAGGCACAGGTAGACCGCTTCATGCTCAAGGTGCAGATCGGCTACCCCAAGCGCGACGAAGAGGCACAGATCATTCGTGACCAGATACGATCTCAGGCTCAGGCTCCAGAGGCACTGCTCACCCTCGAGGATCTCGAGGAGGCACGCGCCATCGTACGCCGAGTGTACGTCGATGAGAAGATCGAGCGGTATATCGTAGACATCGTGTTCGCCACACGCGAGCCCGAGGCTGCTGGGCTCGAGGAGCTCAAGGGCTATATCAGCTTCGGGGCCTCGCCTCGTGCCTCTATCTCGCTGGCCTTGGCTGCCCGCGCTTATGCCTTCATACGTGGGCGTGGCTACGTGATCCCCGAGGATATACGTGCCGTATGCTACGATGTGTTACGCCATCGTATCGGGCTGAGCTACGAAGCCGAAGCCAACGAGCTGACGGCCGACGACCTCATTCGTGAGATCCTCAACAAGATACAAGTCCCCTAGGAGTATCTCCGCCCTCCGACGAGTGCATGAGCAAGACAGCACAAGCCAACGAGCTACTACGCAAGGTTCGACGTATCGAGATCAAGGCCAAGGGGCTTAGCGAACAGGTGTTCGCTGGGCAGTACCACTCCGCCTTTAGGGGGCATGGCATGGCTTTCAGCGAGGTGCGTGGCTATCAAGTGGGCGATGACGTGCGCGACATCGACTGGAATGTAACGGCTCGCTACGCCTCTCCCTACATCAAGGTCTTTGAGGAGGAGCGAGAGCTCACCATTATGCTCTTGATAGACCTCACGGGCAGTACCCTCTACGGGACGCACCACGAGAGCAAGCGTGAGCTCATGGGCGAGGTGGCCGCCACGCTCGCATTCTCTGCCCTACAGAACCATGACCGCGTGGGGGCTATCTTCTTCACCGATCAGGTAGAGCTCTTCATCCCTGCGCGCTCGGGGCGCAAGCATGTATTGCATATCATACGAGAGCTGCTAGGCTTCGAGCCACGTAGCCAGCGTACTGACCTCAATATACCTCTTAGCTACTTGATGCGCACGATCAAGAAGCGCAGTACCGCTTTCTTGATCTCCGACTTCGTACAGGAGGCCGAGAGCTACAAGACCTCACTCGCGCTAGCGAGCCGCAAGCACGATGTCGTTGCTATCCGAGCCTACGACCCTAGCGAGACGACTCTTCCCGACCTAGGGCTACTACAGATCGAGGATAGCGAGACGGGGCAGACGCGCTGGATAGATAGCTCCTCACGCCGTACACGGCAGGAGTACGCCCAGGGCTATGCCTCTACGATAGAGGGCAGCCAAAGGGTCTGCACACGCGTAGGTATCGACCTCGTACACCTACCCACAGGGCAGGACTATACCCCCGAGCTCATCAAGCTATTCACTAGGCGTAGCTAGAGCTACACAAACACCGCTATACGATGTGTAAGTATTTCGCCAAGTATATCCTCTCCCTCACGCTCCTCTGGCTAGCAGGTTGGCAGGTCGCAGGACAGAACGTCTCGATACAGGCCAAGCTCGATAGAGCCGAGATGAAGACAGGCGAGCAGGCTGCTATTGCGGTAACCATTCGCACGGACGACCTCAGCCGTACCAAGTTTTACCTAATGGAGGACAAGCGTGCTGGCGAACCCTTCGTGGTACTCGAGTTTGCACCTATCGACACCATAGAGCTTGACGAACGACTCAAGGAGATCACGGCTAGGCTGGTGATCACGTCGTTCGACTCTACGCTCATCACCATCCCTCCGATCATCGTCGAGACCCCCAGTGGCCAAGCACAGACGGAGCCAATGGCACTCAATGTTATACAGCCCGAGGTCGATGCAGCCCATCCCGAGAACTTCAAGCCCATCAAGGACCCGTGGGATGTCCCGCTTCGTCTACGCGACATTCTAGAGATGATCCTGACGAGCTATATCTTCTGGAGTGTACTCCTGCTACTGACCGCAGGCTATTCGTACTACCGCTACCGCCAGATACCCAAGCCTCTTAGAGAGGTCGAGGTCGCAGACCAAGGGCCCATAGCACCCGAGCTCACCACTCTAGAGCTAGCCCTAGAGGCTCTAGCGGCTCTAGAGCAGAGGGAGCTACCAGCACAGCAGGCATTCAAGGAGTACTATACTCAGCTCATAGATATTCTCAAGGCATACATGGATGCTACTAGAGGCTGGACGACGATCGAGATGACCTCCTCGGAGGTGATCGCCCTCCTAGAGGGAGACAAGGCTAGTAGCCCTCTGCTTGGTTCCATGCGTCAGCTCCTCACAGAGGCCGACCTCAGCAAGTTTGCCAAGGGACAACCCTCTATCGGTGAGGCCATGGCCTCTATCTCAGTGGCTAGAGTATGGGTTAGTCAGGCTCATACCCTCTGGGACGAAGCTCAGCAAGAGGGGCAAGCGGGAGAGGAGGTGCAGCCATGACCTTCCTATACCCCTCTCTGCTCTATCTACTACTCCTACTCCCACTAGTAGCGGCTTGGTACATCTACCGACGCAATACGGGCCATGCCTCCCTGCGCACGGCCTCCCTACGCTTCGTGAAGCATAGTGGCTGGCGAACCCATCTGCGTCACCTACCTATAGGGCTACGCCTAGTGGCTCTGGCCCTACTCATAGTGGCCCTAGCACGCCCGCAGGTCAAGGGCTCGTGGGAGGAGCACGATGCCGAGGGTATCGACATCATGCTGGCTATGGACATATCTTCGAGTATGCTGTCTATGGACTTCCAGCCCAATCGCCTAGAGGCAGCCAAGAGCGTAGCCACTAGCTTCGTGTCTAGCCGCGAAAACGACAATCTAGGGCTCGTGGTCTTCGCAGGCGAGAGCTTCACCGCCTGCCCCCTGACGACCGACCACGCTACCCTGCTCAACCGTATCGCCGAGATGCAGACGGGTATCATCCTCGACCGCACGGCCATAGGGCTAGGGCTCGTTACGGCTATCAACCGTCTGCGTGAGAGCAAGACCGAAAGCAAGGTCATCATACTCCTCACCGATGGGAGCAACAACGCTGGCGATATATCGCCCCAAATGGCAGCACAGCTAGCGGCTACCTACGGCATCACGATACATACTATCGGCATGGGCTCCCTCAGTGGCGAAGCACCCTACCCGATGCAGTCCTTCTTTGGCGATGTACGTGTGCGCAATGTGCCCGTAGACATCGATGAGGGGACACTACGCGAGATAGCCGAGACGACCAAGGGGCTCTACTTCCGCGCCTCCGACAACAAGAGCCTCGATGCTATCTACACCGAGATCGACAAGCTCGAGAAGACCAAGCTCAAGACACGTAGCTATCAGTCTATCAGCGAACGCTATCATCTGTTTGCTCTTTGGGGGCTCTTGCTCCTACTCCTCGAGTTCGTACTACGCCATACGCTACTGCGTACCAACCCCTAGATCAGCCTCGTATGCTAGAGTTTGCTCATCCACAATATCTATACTACGGTGCAGGGCTTATCGGCCTCCTCCTCATCAGCCTAGCTAGCTATCAGCTACGGCGCAGAGCACTACACCGCTTCGCAGGTCGTAGCGATATGAGAGACCTGCTCATGCCTCATCGCATAGGGCGCAAGAGACTCACGCGCGACATCTTGGTACTGCTAGCCCTAGCACTCCTGCTAGTGGCCCTAGCACGCCCACAGCGCCCCAGCAAGGAGGCTAAGGCCGAGGATCAGAAAGGCATAGAGGCGATGATCTGTATCGATGTATCCAACTCTATGCTGAGCACCGACATCCCTCCCAGTCGTATCAGCTTCACCAAGCGCACCGCAGCTCGCCTCATCGAGCAGATGCAAAGCGACAGGGTGGGTGTTATCGTCTTCGCAGCCAATGCCTACGTACAGCTCCCGATTACTACGGACCTGAGTACTGCCCAGGAGTTCATCAGCGACATCTCCCCTCAGATGCTTAGTGCTCAGGGGACCAACATAGGCGAAGCAATAACGCTAGCAGGGTCAGCGTTCTCCTCCAATGAGGACATCGGCAAGGCGATCATCGTCTTCACCGATGCCGAGGACCATGTAGAGGGAGCCCGAGAAGCAGCCGAAGCTGTATCACGATCGGGTATCAAGGTACACGTAGTAGGCGTAGGGACGGTGGACGGCGGTGTCATCCCTATGGAAGACGGCTACCTCAAGGACGAGACAGGCGAGGTCGTTACCACTAGGCTCAATCCCGAGGCTGGGCGTGCTATTGCCGAGGCTGGTGGAGGGAGCTTCATCTCCTCGCCTAGAGAGAACGAGGTCCTCAAGGCCCTAGAAAGCCAAATAGACCGCCTCCCAAAGGCTGCGCTCGGAGCCATCGATCGCTCGGGCTACATCGAAGAGTACGCCCCGTGGTTGGCTGGTGCCATCCTGCTACTACTCATCGAGCCTCTGATTAGCCAGAGGCGCAATAGATTGTGGCGCAGATACAACATCTTCAGTCATGACAAAAAGAAATAAACTATACGCCATCGCCTCAATAGCTCTCTGCCTAGGCCCCGTCTCGCTAGACGCTCAGCAGCAGAGAGCCTCTCTACGTGCTGGCAACAAGGCCTACAAGGCTGGTAACTACGACCTAGCTCGAGAGAAGTATCAAGCCGCCACGCTGGCCTATGGCAAGCAAACGGCTATGGCGTCGTTTGCTCTTGGCAATACGCTATATCAGCAGAAGCAGTTTGACAAGGCGGCTAAAGCCTACGAACAGGTACTCAACGCACCTCAAACTACTCAGGAACAGAAGGCTGAGGTCTATCACAACATCGGCAACATCGCCATGCAAGCCAAGGAGTACGAGAAGGCTATAGAAGCCTACAAGCAGGCGCTCATCCACAACCCCATGGACGACGACACTCGCTACAACCTCGTCCTAGCTCAGAAGCAACTCCAAAAGCAACAAGGCGGTGGAGGTGGTGGCCAAGACCAAAATCAGCAAGACAACAAGCCCAATCAGCAGGATAAGCAACAGCAAGATAAACAAGACCCCAACCAGCCACAGCAGGGACAACAACAGCCCCAGGAGGGTCAAGGCAAGGAGAACCCCAATACCAAGGGACAGCAACAGCCTCCGCAGAGTGGTGCGATCTCCAAGGAGCAAGCCGATCAGCTACTCAACGCCTATCGACAGAGCGACGAGGCTACCCGCCGTCGCGTGGAGATGAAGGAGCGCCAGCAGAGCGAACGCGCACGAAGCAACAACAAGCGTAGATGGTAAGACATACGATGATACTGTATAGGCCTATGGCCCTCGTGGCCACACTACTGCTAACGATATACAGCACGCTAGCACAGTCGGTCAAGGTAGAAGCCCCTCAGGTCGTCGACCTAGGGCGTCCATTCACCGTCGTCTACATCCTACAGGGAGCCAAAGGCAATGTATCCATCGAGCGAGAGCCCGACCACAAGGGGCTCGATAAGCTCTACGGCCCTAGTACTAGCCAGAGCAGCGACGTATCGGTGTCCTCTAGCGGACGGGTAACGAGCACTACCTCATTTACGATCACCTATACATTCTTGGCCTCCGAGGCGGGTAAATATTCGGTATCGGGCTTTAGGCTCAATATCAATGGCAAGGATGTATCGGCCCCCACTGCTACTATATCGGCACGTGCAGGTGCAGGAGGCTCCGGCCGTAGCCGTACCAGCCAGCCACGCCTGCTCTTCTCAGCTCATGTGCCTCGTACTACGGTCTATGAGCAAGAGGCTCTGCTGGTAAGCTATCGTGTCCAGGGTACAGTACCCTATCGTGTTACGGACTACAAAGCTCCTACGCACGACGGCTTCTTGAGCCAAGAGGTCAAGCAAGACGAGCACACCTCTATACGTAACGAACGTATCGGTGGTACAGACTACTTCGTGGCCGACATCGGTCATGAGGTACTCTTCGCACAGCATCCTGGCGACCTTCAGATACCTAGTGGATCACTATCGCTGATATACAACCTCCCCAACCCCGAGGATAGCTTCCTGCCTACTACCGTAGAGAAGACGCTATCGAGCTCGCCTGTCAAGATCACAGTCAGGCCCTTGCCTACCGAGGGACGGCCCGACGACTTCTCGGGAGCAGTCGGTCAGTTTGCCATTAGATACGAGCTATCGAGCAAGCAGTGGAAGACCAACGAGGCCGTTACACTCAAGGTCATCATCTCGGGAGAAGGCAACCTCAAGGTAGCCAAGACTCCAGAGCTATCCCTACCCAGCGAAGTGGAGGTTTACGACCCTATTGAGACTGCAGATCAGTCGTTTGCTCAGGGACGTCTATCATCCTCACGTGTCATCGAGTATAGCCTCATACCACGTCATACGGGCGAGGTAGTACTGCCTGCGGTGCGCTTTACCTTCTTCGACCCACGAGCTAGTGCCTATCGTACGGTCAGCACCGAGGCGATCAGGGTACGTGTGGCGCAGGGGCGCAGTATCGGTCAGGGAGAGGCAGCTATCATTAGCTCTACCCAAGACGGCAATGGCAACAACCCCTACGGCTTGCTCTCTGCTACCTCCTCCTCTAGCTCTGCAGATACCAACTACTGGCTCTACCTACTAGCGCACCTCACCCTGCTCGCCACTGCGATCGGCATATACCTCTACCTCGTGCGGCAACGTGCTCTACGAGCCGATACGATAGGCTATAGTGCCTCCAAGGCTGGGCGTGTAGCGACCAAACGGCTACGCAACGCCAAGAAGCACCTCGATGCAGGTGCTACAGAGGCCCTGCATGAGGAGCTACTGCGCGCACTATGGGGCTACCTAGGCGACAAGCTACGTATGCCATTAGCATCACTTAGCCGCGCCAACATCTCCGAGGAGCTGCGTAGGCGAGCTGTCGAGGATCAGCTCATCGACCAGCTAACCTCTACGATCGATGCTATAGAGTTTGCACGCTTCGCGCCCTCGACCTCTGGCACCGATGCCACAGAGCTCTATCAGCGTGTCGCTAAGCTCATCTCCGACATCGAAAACTACAAACTTCATTAGCCCCCTCCTACGCCCCATGCGCTATATCCTCCTAACCCTCGCCCTGCTGATGCACGTTCAGCTCCGAGCCCAGCAGGCCGACAGCTCTGCTGCAGCAAGCCTGTATGACCAGCAAGACTATGCAGCCGCAGCACGCATCTACGAGCAAGAGATCGCCAAGAGCCCTACAGCCACAAGCTATCACAACCTAGGTGTGTGCTACATGGCCATGGACAGGCTTCCCGATGCTATCCTCTGCTATGAGAGGGCTCTGCTCCTCGATCCCACACTCACAGAGACTAGGCACAACCTACGGCTAGCCTATGCACAGACCATAGATGGGCTATCTGATGGACGCACCCTAGAGCTCCTCGACGACCTCAGCTATAGCCTCTCGAGTAGGGCACTTATCATCCTAGGTTGCTCTCTATTTGCCCTAATGCTGATGTTGCTTATCGTCTTCCGTCTTGGAGGGAGCATAGCTGTACGCAAGGTGGCATTCTATGGGGCCGTAGTGGTGCTCGTCCTATGGCTTGGCTGCAATGCCTTTATCGCTCATCAGTGGTACTACGGTGGTCTCGCTCGTAGCCGTGCTATCGTTACTCAGCCGACAGTACTATTCTCATCGCCCGAGGAGCATGCCGACAAGCTACTGGAGCTCAATGCGGGTACAGCTCTCTTCGTCCAGGAGACAATGGGCGATGGCTGGTACTCTGCTCGTCTCGCTGATGGTCGCCAAGGCTGGATCTCGGCTGGGGCCATAGAGCCTGTAGTGATGCCTCAGCAACGATAGACTATGGCACCGATCGTTCCCTTTCTACCCTACGAGATAGAGCTACTACGGCACATCAATGCATGGCATACGCCCATGCTTGATGCCTTCATGTACTCCATCAGCAACCCTGCGGTGTGGATCCCCCTAGTCGTTGTCTTGCTCTACTATCTCTTTGCTGGCAAACCTCTTCGAGAGCCTATCCTACTACTGCTATGCCTATTGGTGTGCTTGGCTACCTGCCATTTGTTGAGCAACGTATGGGCTAAGCCCTTCTTCGAGCGTCCACGCCCTACCCACACCCCTGGCATAGCCGAATATCTGCATATCGTCTACGGCTATAGGGCTACATCGTACAGCTTCTTCTCGGGGCATGCTACCAACTTCTTCGCTGTGGCCACCATGCTGGCCATGGTCGTACGGCGCAGGGCACATACTTGGGCTCTCTTTATCGTCGTTGGCATTACGGCATATAGCCGTCTGTATCAGGGGGTACACTTCGTCTCAGATATCCTAGTGGGGATCATTGTCGGGGTCGCTGTCGGTATGCTCTTTGCTCGTCTCTACGGCTATCTACGCGTGCGCCTCTTCGGTGCCTATATCAGCTCTCACGAGCTCTATAGCCCACACTATCGCCTATGGGTCGGGGCGGTAATGGCCTTTGTCCCTATCCTACTGATATTCTCTTGGCAGGTCGCTCATATCATCTCCCGCCTCTAGCCTTGCCGTCCTCGTCTACATCGTCCCTCAGAGAGCATCTCAACAAGCTCTCTGAGGGACGTTTGTTTGCATCTCACCCCACATCTCGATGATCCTCACAGAGCACCAAGGCGATCATTCAGCATCGACCAATGTCGGACGAAGGCGTCCACGCCTCTAGGTCTGAGGCGAGCAACTTATGGCATGAGAGGCTGGCTAGCTCAAAAAGCCTAGGGTGAACGAGGTGGTACCCCTAGGGCGAACGCCTCGTTCACCCTAGGGGAAAAATGCGTCAGCCCTAGCGTGAGAGCAGGGTGCGGCTTGCCGTGTCGGGGCTTTTGCGTAAATTTGTACGCCTCTTGTGTGTGAGGGTCAGTATCAACTGAGTAAAGCGATTATTCAATGAATTGGAAAAGATTTAACGTAGCGAACAATGTATTAGGCTGGCTCGTCTTCGCCATCGCCTCGGCTGTGTATCTCCTTACGATGGAGCCTACGGCTAGTCTTTGGGACTGCGCCGAGTTCATCGCCTGCGACTATAGGCTAGAGATCGGCCACCCGCCCGGAGCTCCCTTCTATATGCTCGTCTACAACGTGATCTCACATCTCGCCCCCGATGCTAGCTTGGCCGCGCTATACGCCAATGCCACAAGTGCAGTAATCAGTGGGCTTGTGATCCTTTTTCTCTTCTGGACACTCACGCATATGCTACGTAGGCTAGTGGTACCAGAGTTTCGTCGCCCCTCGGGGACGGCTCGCCTAGAGCCTCAGCCTCTACGCCTCGGGCAGAGCATCGCCATCCTTGGGGGAGCTCTAGTGGGGGCACTAGTGTACACGTTTAGCGATACATTTTGGTTCTCGGCGGTGGAGGCCGAGGTATATGCTTTCAGCTCTCTCTTCACGGCTGTAGTCTTTTGGCTAATGTTCAAGTGGGACGAGCGAAGCGAGTCTGCGGGAGCCGATCGCTGGCTCATCCTCATGGCCTACCTCATGGGGCTTAGCATCGGTGTCCACCTCCTCAACCTCCTCTGCCTGCCTGCTATGGCACTCATATACTACTACCGCAAGAGTAGCTTCCCCACGCTACTAGGTAGCTTGTATGCCGTGCTTATCTCGTTCGTCATGATCGTGGTGATGATGTACGGCATCGTGCAGGGTGTACCCAAGATGGCTGGGCGATTCGACTACTTCTTCGTCAATACCCTCGGGATGAGCTTCAATAGTGGGCTCTTTGCCTACCTAGCTCTAGTGCTGGCTACGCTAGCGTGGTCGGTATGGGAGTCGCACCGAGCAGTGGTGGCAGGCTCGGCCATAGGGACGCGCCTCAAGGTCTCTATCCTAGCGAGCGTCGTCCTAATGGGGATACCCTTCCTCGGCGATGGCTATCTGCTAGGCATAGCACTCTCGATCGGCATCGGCATCGGGCTTCTAGTGTATGGCTCCAAGCTAAACGCTCGCTTCGTACACCTGCTACAGATGAGCTTGCTGACTATAGCTATCGGCTTCTCGTCGTATGGTGTGATACTAGTACGTGCTATCGCCGACACACCTATGAATGAGAATGCACCCAACAACGCCTTCTCTCTACGCTACTATCTAGCCCGCGAGCAGTATGCTTCGGCTCCTCTGCTCTACGGCCCTAGCTTTGCCGCCCGCCCCACAGCTCTAGAGGATGGCAAGGAGGTACTAGGCAAGGCTCCCAAGGCCAACCCTAACGACCCCGATCGCTATGTGAAGCTCTACGATCAGCCCGAGGCTGTGTACAACGCATCGGACAAGATGCTCTTCCCCCGTGTCTATAGCCGACAGCATGCGCAGAGCTACAACGCCTGGATGGGACGTGCCGAGGGCGATATGACACCACCGACGTTTGCCGACAACCTGCGCTACTTCTTCAACTATCAGGTCAACTACATGTACTGGCGCTACTTCATGTGGAACTTCGTGGGGCGTCAAAACGACATCCAAGGGCATGGTGAGCTCATGAAGGGTAATGCCATTACTGGTATCCCCATCATAGATGAGCTGCTCGTAGGGCCTAGCGAGAATATGCCTAGCCACCTCATAGACAACAAGGGACGCAACGTCTACTACGCCCTACCTCTGCTGCTAGGGCTCCTAGGTATGTACTATCAGGTATCGCGCGTACAGCGCAACAAGCGAACCAAGGGAGGCAAAGACTCGCTACCTCTAGGCTATCAGAGCTTCTGGATCACATTCCTCCTCTTCTTCATGACGGGGCTAGCGATCGTACTCTACCTCAACCAAACACCGGGTCAGCCACGCGAACGCGACTACGCCTATGCAGGCTCGTTCTACGCCTATGCCATATGGATAGGTGTCGGTGTCGTAGGGCTATGGCGACTACTCAACAAGACTAAGCTCAGCGAGACAGCCTCTGCTGCCCTAGCCGTGGGGCTGACCATTATCGTCCCACTGCAGATGGCTGGGCAAAACTGGGATGACCACGACCGCTCGGGACGCACCATAGCTCGCGACATGGGGATCAACTACCTCGAGAGCGTAGAGCCCAACGCTGTCCTCTTCTGCTATGGCGACAACGATACCTTCCCCCTATGGTACATACAGGATGTAGAGGGTGTACGCACCGATGTGCGCACTATCAACCTCAGCTACCTCGGTGGAGACTGGTATATCGACCAGATGCGCCGTGCTACCTACGAGGGTGCTCCCGTGCCAATGAAGCACATGACGCCTAGCTTCTACTACTTCCACGAAGCCGTCTACATAGATAGAGAAAACCAAACGCCCATGAGCCTAGACTCGGCTCTCTCTACCCTACCTCCACAGGTCGAGGCCAAGGATGTAGTACTGCCTACCTCCGAGCTCTACCTACCCATAGATAGTGCCACCGTAGCCACACAGCTAGCAGGAATGCCAGAGCTTGCCAAGCGAGTAATGACACGCCTCCCCATATCACTCTCGGGGCGTAGATATATCGATCGTGGCACGGTTACCGTCCTCGACATCATAGGCGCCAACGAATGGAAGCGACCTGTCTACTGGACGAGTACCTCTCCACGCGATGCCTTCAACAACCTCTCGGAGCATCAGTTCCTCACCGGCCTAGCCTACAAGCTACTGCCTGTAGACCTCAGCGAGATCAAGCAGGGCGATAGTATCGTAGCACCCAAGCTCAACAACGTGATGCTCGACCAAGCCTACGACAATGTGATGCACAAGTTTCGCTGGGGTGGAGCCGACAATCCCGAGGTCTACTTCGACGAGCCTGCACGCAATATGATGCTCGGCATGCGTAGCAACGTCATCGCTCCCCTTGCCTTGGCTCTCTGCGAGGCTGGCGACGTAGAGCGAGCTCAGCAAGTGCTACGCCTGTGCCTCGACAAGATACGCCCCGAGGTAGTACCCTACGACTACTTTAGCCTACGGCTCGCACAGGCTCTCTACGAAGCTGATATGGCCAAGGAGGCCGATGCCATAGCCGTGCAGGTAGCAGGCGATGCTCTGCGCACGCTCGACTGGCTCATGCGCCTCGATGAAGACAAGATGCGCCGAGTGATGAACGAAGGCGAATATCACCGAAGCTTCGACACAGCCATGCTCGCCTACCGCCTAGCCAAGCGTGCCAATAGCTCTGCTCTCGACATCTATGAGGAGCAGCTCCTCGCCTACAGCCGAGCCCTCGGTGTAGAGTAGCCCCCTCGACTGCATAGGGAGAGAGGACGAGCTATGATGCTCGTCTCTCTCCCTGCACCTTACCACAGCCCAATAATCAAATCGGGATGATCAATCATATCCTGTGCCGTGTACCGATGCTCTACCGCGCCTTCTTCCCTGGAGCGCGGTGGCGCATCCCTGCCCTCGATGGCAAGAGCATCTACCTAACATTCGACGATGGCCCTATCCCCGAGGTAACGCCCTGGGTGCTTGACCTCCTCGACCGATATGGCGTCAAGGCGACTTTCTTCTGCGTAGGAGACAACGTGCGCAAGTATCCCGATCTCTTTGAGGAGATTAGACGACGTGGTCATGAGGTAGGCAACCACACCTATCACCATATCAAGGCCCTTGGCAAGTCTACTGCAGCCTATATGCACGATGTGCACAAGGCTCATCGACTCATCAATTCGCGCTACTTCCGTCCTCCCTATGGCCATCTACGTTTCCCTCAGACACGCGAGCTGAGCCATAGCTTCGAGATAGTGATGTGGGATGTCTTGACACGCGACTACAACCCCAAGGTACCGCCCGAGACAGTACTCGACAACGTACAACGCTTCACACGCAACGGCTCTATCATCGTCTTCCACGACTCGCTCAAAGCCAAGAGCAACCTCTGCTGGGCTTTGCCAAGAGCTATCGAATGGCTCCTCGCCGAGGGCTATGAGTTTCGCCGCCTAGGTGATGCTCCCTAGCCTCTGATCCCTCATCGGAGGGAGATATGTAGTGCCAAATTTGAGCTACGAGATCCGTTTGGTGTGGGGTAATTCATTATCTTTGCAGAAAAGTATCACTAATAATCGGTAATAGTATAGAGTATGGCAACACCTACGTTCAAGTACCAAAAGCCTTTCCCTCTAGGAGAGGATAAGACGGAGTACTACCTCCTGTCCCAAGATCATGTGTCGGTCGAGAAGTTTGGCGACACAGAGATGCTCTGCATCGAGCCCGAGGCTCTGCGCCTGCTCTCCCGTGTGGCGTTTCATGATGTATCGTTTTACCTGCGCCCCGAGCATCAGGAGCAGGTCGCCAAGATACTCCACGACCCCGAAGCTAGCGACAACGACAAGTTTGTCGCCCTAACCTTCCTACGCAACTCTGAGACCTCAGCCAAGGGTCAGCTCCCCACGTGTCAAGACACTGGTACGGCGATTATCCTAGGTAAGAAGGGGCAACAGGTGTTCGTCAAAGGAGGGCACGACGAGGAGGCTCTCTCACATGGTGTCTACGATGCCTATACAGAGAACAATCTACGCTATTCGCAGAACGTCCCTCTCGATATGTACAAGGAGATCAACACTGGGACCAATCTCCCTGCACAGATAGACCTTATGGCGACGGACGGCATGGAGTATCACTTCCTCTGTATGGCCAAGGGGGGAGGCTCTGCCAACAAGACTTACCTCTACCAAGAGACAAAAGCTCTACTCAACCCCAAGAGCCTCGTAAGCTTCATCATCGACAAGATGAAGTCGCTCGGTACAGCAGCCTGCCCTCCCTATCATATCGCTTTCGTCATCGGCGGTACGTCTGCCGAGACCAACCTCAAGACTGTCAAGCTCGCCTCGGCCAAGTACTACGATGCCCTACCTACCGAGGGCAACGAAGGCGGACAAGCCTTCCGCGACCTAGCCCTCGAGCAGCAAGTGCTCGAGGAGGCCTACAAGCTAGGTCTTGGAGCACAGTTTGGCGGGAAGTACTTCGCACACGATATACGCATCATACGCCTCCCACGCCATGGTGCGTCCTGCCCCGTGGGTATGGGAGTGAGCTGCTCTGCCGATCGCAATATCAAGGCTAAGATCGACCGCCACGGCATCTGGATCGAGAAGATGGAGACCAACCCTGCTCGCTTCATCCCCGAGGAGCTACGTGAGGCTGGTGAAGGCGACGTCGTAAAGATCGATCTCAACCGCCCCATGCCCGAGATACTCGCCGAGCTGAGTAAGTATCCTGTATCGACTCGCCTATCGCTCAATGGTACGATCATCGTGGGTCGCGACATAGCGCATGCCAAGCTCAAAGAGCGTATTGATGCAGGGCAAGGCCTCCCTCAGTACGTCAAAGATCATCCCATCTACTATGCTGGCCCAGCCAAGACACCAGCAGGCATGCCTAGTGGTTCATTTGGCCCTACTACAGCGGGGCGTATGGATAGCTACGTCGACCTTTTCCAGAGCCATGGTGGTAGCATGCTGATGATAGCCAAGGGTAACCGTAGCAAGCAGGTAACAGATGCCTGCCACAAGTACGGAGGCTTCTACCTCGGCAGTATAGGTGGCCCTGCCGCCATCCTAGCGCAGGAGAGTATCAAGCGAGTAGAGTGCCTCGAGTATCCCGAGCTAGGTATGGAAGCGATCTGGAAGATAGAGGTAGAGAACTTCCCTGCCTTCATCCTCGTTGATGACAAGGGCAACGACTTCTTCGAGCAGATCAAAAACAAGTGCGATGGCTGCTCTCTAAGCAAATAGCACAAACAACAGACAAGGGCTAGCGAACCAATACGCTAGCCCTTGCTTATCTTTATGGAGATATGAAACGTCTGATTATAGGACTACTGGCGATACTGCCCTTCATAGGTACGGCCCAAGCACACAGACTTGCAGGGCGCTGGGTCGGTAACCTAAGCACACCTATGGGTAAGCTACGCCTCGTACTACACGTAGAGGTGAGCGAGAAGGCTATCATCAAGATGGACAGCCCCTATCAAGGAGCCTATGGCATACCGACCGATAGTGCCCTAGTCGAGGAGAATTGCTTAAGCTTTGATATCAGCCAGCTGATGCTTACCTACCGAGGCTGTCTCGATAGCGAGCAACGCCTATCGGGCACCTTGATCCAAGGGGGGATGATGCTACCGCTCCACTTCGAGCGACAGGATAGCATAGCGCCTTCCCTTATAGTACCTCACAGCCGCGACACAGAGGTTGTATTCACTAGTCATGGCGATAGTATGGTCCGATTGGCAGGCACACTGGCTCGCCCTCTAGCAGGGGTGCATGATAGAGGTATTGCCCTAGTGCTTATTAGTGGATCGGGCAAGCACGATCGAGACGAACTTATCGTGGGACACCGCCCCTTCGCCGTACTTAGCGATAGCCTCGCTCGGTATGGCTACACCACGCTACGCTACGACAAGCGAGGGGCAGGAGCATCGGGAGGTTCGTTTGAGACAGCTACGCTCGATGACTTCGCGCTCGATGCCATGGGAGCAGTGCATTTCGCACGCATGCAAGGCTTCGATAGAGTCGTGCTCGCAGGGCATAGTGAGGGTGGCCTTGTAGCAGCTCTTGTGGCCAAGCAGTGGCCTAGAGAGGTTAGCGCTATCCTCCTACTCAATGCCCCTATCAAGCCTGGTAAGATAGTCCTACTAGAGCAAACTGATACCCTAGCACGTGCCTCAGGCATCACAGGGCAGGCTCTAGAGCGCAATCGGCATATCAACAGGGAGCTATATCACCTATCAGCCGATCCCAATGTGAGCAATGATCAGCTCAAAGCACGTGCCAAAGAGCTACTGACTCCCCTGCTCCTAACCACGGCCACCGAAGCCCAACGCAAGCAAATGCTCGATGCCACACTCGCGGGGATGACTCTGCCTAGCACCAGAGGGCTTATCCAATCGCAGCCTCTAGAAGAGCTACGACAGGTGCGGTGCCCTATCTTGGCAGTACAGAGTGGTATGGATATGCAGGTCTTACCAAGTAATGCCGATGTGCTAGAGGAGGCGATCCCCACAGCACGTATCCGCCGAGTACCAGCGACCAATCACCTCATGCAGCCCTGCGATGATGGGCATCCCATGCACTATGCTTCTATCTCTACCACCTTGGCACCTACAGCTTGGAGAGCCATTCTCGAGCTCCTCTCTACCCTGCACTAGAGGGAGCTCCCCAAGAGGAGTGATTTTGTCCTTGTCTCTCCCTAGTCTCTGCTCTCCTATGAGTCTCTAACCCCTCACCACTGCCCTCTCCTCTCCATCCTCCCTATTTTCCGCCCTCTGATCTGCGAGGTAAGGGCAGGGAGAGACAAGGACGAGGAGGACGAGGACAGAAAGGAAGAAGTGCAAGGAGGAGGATAGGGAGATAAGGGCGAGGATAGGAAGGACGAGCACTAGGAGGGCAAGGACGAGCACTGAGAGGAGAGGGAAAGACAAGGACGAGCACTGAAAGGGGCGAGGATAGGGACAGGCGAGGGCGGAGGCAGAGCAAGGGGCAGGGACAAAAAAGGAGGAGCCGAGATCGCTTGCGCAATCTCGACTCCTCGCCTGAATACGGCGGCTACCTACTCTCCCACTTAACGCAGTACCATCGGCACAATTGGGCTTAACTTCTCTGTTCGGAATGGG
>JBHACB010000094.1:0-19581 GCA_041854325.1 Porphyromonas sp. | reverse complement strand
TACAAGGGATATTATATATGCAAGTGCAAATATACAAGTTCTACATCACGTTTACAAGGCTTCTACAGTGGCCTCTGCCAGGTGAAGCACCCCGAGAGTGTCGCCAGCTGATGGGCTGGGAGTGCACTATCGAAGAGCCCGTAGAGAGCAGCCCCCGAGCCCGTCATAGAGGCATATATCGCCCCTTGGTCGTAGAGCCATGCCTTGAGCTCGCTCAGGATGGGGTGCTGGGGGAAGAGGCTCGCCTCGAAGTCGTTGGTCAGTGCCTCGCGCCACGTCTCTAGAGGACGCGCCACTAGCTCTGCCACTGGGGTGCTATGCCCGCCTATCGCCTTGAGCCCACCGAAAGCCTCTGCCGTGGAGATGTGTAGATGAGGCTTGACGACGACGAGGTGCTTGCCTCCGAGGTCGAGCGTGGGGGCAGGAGCGAAGACCTCCCCGATGCCCGAGGCGAGGCAGGGGGTATTGGCTACGAAGAAGGGGCAGTCGGCCCCTAGGGTGAGGGCTATGGCACGTAGCTCATCGTCCGAGACCTCAAGACCGCAAAGCTCTCGCAGGGCACGTAGTGTGAAGGTAGCATCGGCCGATCCTCCGCCCATGCCTGCCCCTGCAGGGATGTGCTTGTAGAGGTAGAGGTCTACGTGGGGTATAGGCCACCGCTCGCGCATGGCACGCACGGCACGTAGCACTAGGTTGTCCTCGATGCGACCTGTGTCTATGGTGCCATATATGGTGAGGCTATCGCGCGCCTCACTGGCCCGATGTAGCTCTAGGATGTCGCATAGGGGGATGGGGTATAGGAGGGACTCTAGCAGGTGGTAGCCGTCGGCTCGTCGCCCCACGATGTGTAGGCCAAGGTTGATCTTGGCATTGGGATATACTATCATAAGTCTGTCGCTACATACCACAAGAGGCCATACCACTCTACATGGTACAGCCTCCTGTATTGGTGCGCGAGATGAGAGTCGAACTCACACGCCGGAACCGGCACTACCCCCTCAAAGTAGCGTGTCTACCAATTTCACCACCCGCGCTAATAATATGTCAAACTGCATCCGAGAAGCTCACCAGCTCTAGCACCTTGGTGCGTGCCCGGGACAGGAATCGAACCTGCACGTCTTTTGAACACTCGCACCTGAAACGAGCGCGTCTACCAATTCCGCCACCCGGGCTCTCTTTTGCGATGCAAAGGTAAGATAAGTTTTCGTTTCCTCCAAATATCTCCTCAACTTTTTTCTCGCTCTCCTGCGTCTCCAGACCCCTATCTCTGTGAGAGCAATTGCATTGCTCTGCAGAGAGCTACTGCCGAGCGGTAGTGCAGCGTAGGCGAATAGTCTGCTCTCCTCTCCATACCTCCCTAGAGCAGTGGCTAGGGGGAGGATAGACGCATGTTGTGTGACTGTGTGATGTGATGTATCTTTGCCCCGCTAATCAATGCTATCAAACTTAGGAAGAAATGAAGAAGTCTGTCCTTTCGGCTATCGCCACGCTGGGAGCATCTTTGCTCTCTCTAACAGCACTGCCAGCCTCTGCGCAGACGCGCCTCGGGGTGCAGGTCGGTGCGAATACTAGTATCCTCTCGCCTAGAGTGGAGAGCCATCATCGGATGGGGTTCCTGCTCGGTGGGCTTGTAGAGCTCAAGGCGCGCGCGCCTTGGCTACTGCGTCTAGAGCTCAATCTAGAGCACAACCGCACACACCTGCGCAACTACGACCTCACGAGTGCCAATGGGCAGATACAGAGCTATGACCTCGCCTTCATGCACATTACCGCTCCGCTCTCTGTCGGCTATCGCATCGCGCCTAGTGCTCTCGGTGGGGTATCGCTGACGCCACGTGTGGGCATCTTCGCTCGCCAGGGTATCACGAGCCACGGACGCCTAACGTCGTACATGATCAATCTCGGTGATTCGGACTACGCTGCGACGACCTCTGTAGCACCATTCGAGGGAGCCTCGGGCACTTCGTCCAAGACGGCTCGCAATCCCTACGGCACCTACCACTTCGCTCCCTACCAGCGTTCGCACTTTGGTCTAGTGCTCGGGCTCGATGTTGATGTGAGCCATCGCTGGCAACTCTCCTGCTCGTACAAGCTAGGCACTGGTCGTCCCATACAGCGGACTCAGAGTGGAGGCAATGCCATACATATGAATAGCGTAGACCTCAGCCTTGCCTATTTCTTCTAGGCCATCTAGAGCCCTAACCCCTCCTACATCTCTAGGGGCTATGCCACAGGATACCACGGCATAGCCCCTAGCCTTTGCTCTCTCGCCTACACCCTCGGCCTCTGTGGCTACGCTCGATGTCGAGGGCTGTTCTGTACCCATAGACAATCCCCCCTAGGGTGTCCGCAGTGGACACCCTAGGGGGGCTATGGAGACGGCCTAGGGCGAACGGGGCGTTCACCCTAGGCCGTCGGGGCGAGTAGGGAGCTGTAGCCTAGTAGACCCTAGGGGAGGCTAGCCCGTAGGAGCTATGAGATAGCCGAGAGGACGTGCCGTGGAGGGCGCGATGTGGGGGCTACTTGTCGCTCCAGATGATGATGAGGCTTAGGGCATTGGCGAGGCCATGGCCGAGAGCTACCCCCCAGAAGGCGTAGCCTATGCCCCGCTCCTCCCTAGCACGCCAATAGGCGTAGGCGAAGACGAAGCCCGAGAAGAGCATGGCGATGATATAGGCGATATGGTAGTAGTGTAGGCAGGCGAAGAGTAGTGTCGGTATGCCTACGATGAGGTGAGGGTGCTTCGTGTAGGGCCGCAGGAGCTCGATAGGGGCGAGCTGTAGGAATAGTGTCTCTAGGATAGGCCCCAGCACGGCAATGGACCCTAGAGCCTCTAGGAGGCTATCGGGCTCTAGGGCTATGGCGCGTACCGCCTCCTCTATAGCCTCTGCCCACGAGGGAATGAGATCTATTAGGCCCGATATAGGGAGTAGGGCGAGGTAATCGACGATAGCGACGATGAGCCCGAAGAGTACCCATGGACGCCTCAAGCACCAGTGCTCGATCTGTGGATAGGTGATGCGCTTCATCGAGGAGGTCTACAGCAGGTGGTCTTGGCGTGCCGCCTCGATAGTGGCCTCGAGCCCCTTGCGGAGGTCGTGCGTGGGTCTCCAGCCCAGGGTCACTAGGGAGGAGGCATCGCACCGCCACGATCGCTGGGCCATGATGCGATATTTGTCGGCATTGAGCGGGGTGATACGCCCTGTCACACGACCCCATAGCCCACCGATCTGGCAGATGAGCCACAGCAGGGGTAGGGGGGCACGTAGGTTGAGCACGCATCGGGTGCCGAGGAGCTCCTTGACGAGCATGCCAAAGGTCCTGTCGGTGTGCGTGTCGCCATCGGCCACGATGTACGACTGTCCTCGTGCTCGCTCGTCGTCCACTATGTAGAGGGCAGCGCGAGCCACATCGTGCCCATAGACGAAGGTGAGGTACTGCGTCTCGAGGCCTGCCATGAAGTTGATCCCTCTAGCCACGCTCTGTATAGCCATCAGATAGTCTCTGTCGCCAGGGCCATAGACGCCTGTGGGGAGCAGTATCGTGTAGGGGAGGCCACTCGAGCGCACATACTGCTCTGCTAGGTACTTACTACGCCCGTAGTGGGTGGTAGGGTGCTGTGTGTCGGTAGCTCGTATGACGCCATCGCTGGCCTGTGGTGCCCCATAGCTACTGAGGCTACTCATCAAGACGAACCGCTCGGGAGGCGTACCCACTGCCACGAGAGCCGTACACAGACGGCGCGTGTGCTCTGCATTGGCCTCATAAAACTCGCTGATGTCGGCCGTCTTCGTCAGCCCCGCATTGTGTATCACGTAGTGCCAGGTAGGCGACCCATCGGCAGGCCTTAGGCGTTCGATAGCCTGACGCATGGCGGGCTCATCGGCATAGTCGAGCTGCACGACCTGCACACCTAGGGCCTCGGCTCGCTTGCGGTCGCTCTCGGGGCGTATCGCTATCCACACCTCGAGCCCTAGAGCCTTGGCTTCACTCACGAGATAGCCCCCGATGAAGCCTGTCGCTCCGGTGATGAGGATGCGCTTGGGGCTAGAAGAGGGAGAGGCGGACATAGCGCTTGGGGTGAGCCTTGAGGTCCTTGAGGAGAGCATCGGCACTGCTAGCTAGGCTATCGAGGCGGTCGTAGAGGTCGGTATTGTAGAGGAGCTTGCCAGCAGTGCCCTCGGTACTGCGTAGCTGGGTGCTGATGGCGCGCAGGTTGTCGGTAGCGGCATTGAGGTTGTGCATCACGCTGTCGAGCTTTATGGCCTCGGCATTGCGCCCTACTGTGGCCATGCTGGCACTCAGTCGCTGTACATTGTCCATGACCTGCGGCATGCCTGCCATGGAGCGATTGAGGCGAGCTACCATGCTCTGCATCTCTACAGTCGTCTGGTGGAGGTGAGTGAGGGTGGAGTCGATAGCCCCATCGTTGAGGATAGTATTGAGGCGTGCGATCGTCTTGCCTAGCTCGGGGATGAGAGAGGCGACGGAGGGCAGTATCTCCTCTGTGGCCATGGCGATGATGTCAGTTCCCCCCTCGTAGGCGCGGATCGTGTCGCCTGCCGCGTGGTAGCCTGTACCTGCACTATCGGCCTTGATGATGAGCTCTGCACCGCTCAGTATGCTGGTCTTGACCTCTAGCCTACTGCCTCGAGGGATGCGTACCTCGGGGTCGAGGGCAAGGGTCAGTAGGGCACTGTAGCCACGCCCCTCGTGGTAGCCGAAGTCTACGGCACGTACGGCTCCTACCTTGTATCCGCTGATCATGACGGGTGAAGCAATACCTGCCCCTCCGAGGTTGGATAGGCGTACGTAGTACTCACTATCGGAGCGAAAGAGGTTGATGCCCTTGAGGAAGTTGATGCCAGCGTATGCCAGTACCAATGCCACGATGGCGATAGCGCCTATCTTGATCTCTTTGCGTATCTTCATATCTTCAGTCTCGTTTGTATAGTTGATAGTTTGTAGTACATCTAGTCACTAGCGAACGCGCCCGATGCGCTTGCCCGAGCGGTACTCGACCACGAAGCAGTCGCTATAGTGCTTTGCGACCTGTCGGCGCAGGGTACGAGCTTCGCTGAGCGACTTGGTCTCGCCTACGGTGTAGACGTAGTTCTTGCCCTCTTTGGTACGGCGCACGGTGCGCTTGAGACGAGCGAAGCGCTTGCTCTTGGTGTCAATGCGCTCGGGAGTGCTCATGAACTGTACCCGATATAGGCTCTTGCCTTGTGGAGTGCTCTTGGGCTGATCCTTGCGAGGGGTCGGCTCTTGGCTCTCGCCCTCGGTAGCGTCAGCACTAGCCTCCTCGTCGGGAGCACTCTCGGGGGCTGTGTCGGTGCTAGCACCCTTGTCGCTCGAGGCATAGAAGGTAGTGAAGGCGCGGCACAAGGCACGAGCCATATCAGCTTGCCCCCCCTGGCTATCGAGATAGGCCGCCTCGTTGGCATTGCTGATGAAGCCCACCTCGGTGAGCACGCTAGGCATGGCACTCTGGCTCAGTACCCAGAAGGCATCTTGACGCACCCCACGGCTACTGCGTCCTAGGCGTCGGTACTGCTTCTCCACAAGGTTGGCAAACTCGATGCTACGCCCTAGGTAGGCCTCCTGCATGAGGTCAAACATGATGTAACTCTCGGGGCTTGTCGGGTCGAAGCCCTTGTACGTCGTCTTATAGTCGTCCTCGAGGAGCATGGCCTTGTTCTCGCGCATCGCTACGCTGAGGTTGCTACTCTGCTTGGATAGCCCTAGCACATAGGTCTCTGTACCTCGGGCACTCGAGCCTTTGGGGGCACTATTGACGTGTACACTGATGAAGAGAGAGGCGTTGTGGCGATTGGCAAAGTCGGCACGTGCCTGTAGCCCTACGAAGACATCTCGCTGGCGGGTATAGAGCACTCGCACCTCGGGGTGGGCGCTCTTGATCATACGTCCTAGCTCTAGGACGATGCCTAGTGTAATCTCCTTCTCTTTGGCCCCGAAGCCTATAGCCCCTGGATCCTTGCCCCCATGTCCGGCATCGAGGACGACGGTGAAGCGCCCCTGCTGCCCCTCGGCTGGTAGCATGCTCACCAGCACTAGCCCTAGGAGCATCATGGGGATGTATAGCCTCCTGCTACGGAGTATCAACCATTTCATCATTGCATATCACGTTGTTGGCACGACACTATAGTGGCCCAATACGAGCGAACAAAGTTAATGATAATATGCCATATATCCTGCCGGCATACATAGCGACTAGGCGTATCCCCCTCCCCTAGATACCGAATGCCTACGCCTAGACGCATCAGAGGCTGTGCCACAGCTGGCACAGCCTCTGATGACGCCCTCGATCGCCCTAGCTCCTGCAGTGAGTGGACCCGAGGGGCTGGATAGTAGCTACTCCGAACAAGCCTAGTACTCGTCCGACACCGTCAGCTTGGCACGCCCCTTGGCGCGACGAGCAGCTAGTACGCGACGACCATTGGCAGTAGCCATACGGCTACGGAAGCCATGCTTGTTCTTTCTCTTACGGTTCGATGGTTGGAACGTTCTCTTCATCTCTTATGCTATATTTAATTACTATTCTATTCGTACATCTACGCTTTGAGTGGGGGCAAAGGTAGGGATATTTTTTGAGACTTCAAAATAGAGCTAGAGCGCGAGCCAGCTGATGTACTGGTAGCCCCATGACGTTGTAGAACGATCCCTCTATGCCCCGTATGCCTCGGTAGCCTATCCACTCTTGGATGCCGTAGGCACCAGCCTTGTCGTAGGGTGCATAGCGCGATAGGTAGTAGGCGATGTCGGTATCGCTCAGCTCGTCGAAGTGCACTAGTGTGCTTGTGGCGAAGCTATGCCGACGGTGGCTCGTGGTGATGCACACCCCCGTCATCACCCTATGGGTGCGTCCGCTTAGCTGGCGGAGCATGCGCTCGGCTTCGAGGGCATCGAGAGGCTTGCCTAGAGCCTGCCCCTCGGCGAGCACCACGGTATCGGCCGTGATCAGCAGGGTGCGGTCGGTGATGTTGGGGCGGTAGGCTTCGGCCTTGCGCTCTGCTATATACTGGGCGACCTCCTCGAGAGGGAGGTCGCTCGGGAAGCTCTCGTCGAGATCGGGTAGGGCAATCTGCTCAAACGAAAGATCTAGGCCTCGCAGTAGCTCCACACGACGTGGAGACTGCGAGCCTAGGATGAGGTCGTACCTCTGTAGCAGCCCCTCCCAGGGGGACTGCACAGAGCTAGCGGAGGGGAAGGCCATTAGCCCGAGAAGCGTCGGCTACGTGCCAGCATGCAAGCACCGACTACGCCTGCGCGCTCGCCGAGCTTGGCCGTTACGATCTGCGTATCCTTGTTCACCAAGTTGAGCGAATAGGTGCGTACCACCGTCTGGATGGCCTGCGTGAGGTAATCGCCCGTGAGGCTTAGTGCCCCCCCGATGATGACGAGCTCGGGGTTGAAGACGTTGATGAGGCTTGCGATCTGCTTGCCCAGCTTGGCTCCCATGTCGCTAAGGATCTCGAGGCATAGGATGTCCTCGTTGATAGCCGCCTGTATGATGTCGTTTTGGGAGATCTGCTCGCCACGCTTGAGACGCTCGGAGAGGATAGAGCTCTCGCCCGAGGCGATGCGCTCCAAGATGATGCGTTGCATGGCCAGCCCACTCACCTCGGTCTCTAGACAGCCCTTCTTGCCACAGTGGCAGAGGAGCTGATTGTCGTAGGTGGCGATATGCCCTAGCTCGCCACTGAAGCCCGACTTGCCGAGGTACACCTTGCCGTCGAGGATGATCCCTAGGCCGATACCCCAGCTCACGTTGATGTAGAGGACGTTCTTGTAGTTGCCATCGGCTGCGATGCCCTGCGTGTACTCGCCATAGGCCATACCGCGGGTGTCGTTGTCGATAGAGACAGGCATACCGAGCTTGTCGGTGAGCGTCTGTGCAAACGACTTGTTGGCATCGAAGTTGAAGAGCGTGTAGCTCTGCCCCGTCTTGGGATTGATGCGTCCGGGGAGGTTGACGTTGATGTTGAGGATGTCGCTCTTCTGGTAGCCAGCGTCGTCGAGGTGCGCGAGCACTATGCTGCACAGCTCATCGAGGCACTCCTCGCTGTTCTCTAGCTGGAAGGGGATCTCGTAGTACGTCTTCTGCATAGAGCCTACGAAGTCGATGATGCCGATGTTGAGGCTATTGTGCTTGACGTCGACACCGATGAAGTAGCCAGCCTCGGGGCGTAGACCGTAGAGGAGGGGGTAGCGACCGCCCTGTGTCTCAAGCTTGCCGTAGTTGATGATGCAGTCGGCCTGTGCTAGCTCCCCGATAAACTTCGTTACGGTGGGTATGCTACAGTTGAGAACCTTGGCGAGCTCGGTAATGGTGGCTGCGCCATGCTCCACGAAGTGAGCAATCATTCGTCTCTTCATTAGGGCGCTCTTGCCGCCCTCAGCCAGTTCTTTCAATAATTCCTTGTTCATATTCTCATCTCTATGCCCCACTAGTGGGGGTATTCATTACTATTGCTGGTTGTCTCTCTTAGCTCTGTCCTTGCTGTGCCTGTGAGGTCGTCCGGAGCGTCCTGCTCCTTGCCGTCGGGGCTTGCTGTCGGGGTGGGGCATAGCCTTAGCTTCGCCTTTGGGGGTATGGCTAGAGCCCTTGGAGCGTGGCTTGCCTTGCGAGCGTCCATTGCCCTGCGCTCCGCGTCCACGGCCACCCTTGGGGCGACGCTCCTCGGGGCGATACTCGGGTCCTGCCCCTAGCTCGGCAGGTATGGCGAGCTTGTAGACCGGCTTGCCTAGGAAGCGTTCTATGCGCCCAAACTCCGCCTGCTCCTCCTCGCTCACTAGGGTGATGGCTAGCCCCTCGTCGTTGCCCCCTCGGGCTGTACGGCCTATGCGGTGTACGTAGTCCTCGGGGTCGTGAGGGATGTCGAAGTTGATCACCACGCGGATGTTGTCAATGTCGATACCACGAGCTACGATGTCGGTAGCGATCAGTAGATCGATGATACCGCTCTTGAAGTCGCGCATTACCTGCTCGCGCTGTGCCTGATCGAGGTCGCTGTGCATCTCGGCCGAGTTGATACCCATGCGTCGGACGCGAGCAGCGAGCTCCTTGCACTTGAGCTTGCTCGAGCAGAAGACGATACTGCGCTTGGGCGGGCTGGCAGCGAAGACGCTCGCTAGGATGTTCATCTTCTGCGCTTCGTAGCAGATGTAGGCCGACTGTAGGATAGACTCTGGCGGACGGCTAATGGCGATCTCCACCTCGGCCGGATCGCGCAGTATGGTCTTGGCCAGCTGCTTGATCTTGGTAGGCATCGTGGCAGAGAACATCACCGTCTGGCACGTCTTGGGCAGACAGCTGTGGATCTGCTTAATATCCTCCATGAAGCCCATGTCGAGCATGCGGTCGGCCTCGTCGAGCACGAAGTATGATACGCCCGAGAGGTCGGCATGCTGTAGGTTGATCAGCGAGATCAGCCGACCTGGCGTAGCGATGACTATATCGACACCTAGGCTGAGGCCTCGGCGCTGCTGCTCGAAGGCTATGCCGTCCGTACCGCCATATATAGCTACCGAGCTGATCGGTAGGAAGTAGGAGAACCCCTCGACCTGCTGCTCTATCTGTATGGCCAGCTCGCGAGTAGGGGCCATGATGACGGCATTGACCTTGTCTGCACTGCCCTCGCCCCGACTGAGGCGATTGATGATGGGTAGCAGGTAGGCAGCCGTCTTGCCCGTGCCCGTCTGAGCGCAGGCTATTAGGTCTCGACCCTCGAGGAGTAGAGGGATGGTTGCTTCTTGGATGGGGGTCGTCTCCTCGAAGTTCATCGCCTCGAGCCCGTCCAAGACCTCATACTCTAGGTCAAGGTCTTCAAATCTCATATGTCGTGTAATCTATTTGGCGCAAAATTACGAAATAATTTAGAAACGTTCGCTGTCTCGCCCTATAGATTTCATTAAAAAATGCTAGGCGTACTGATTAAATTCGCTCGCCATGGCCTCCTAGCCCTAGATTGAGTTATCACCATAGGGTGTAGCCTGCATGCCACGCACTGGCAGAGGCTACGAGGCAGAGCCACGGCATAGCCCATAGAGTCACACCACAGACGCGCCTCGTAGCCTCATGGCTCAGCGAGGTAGTCCGCCGACTATAGGGGCTCGAAGCGAGCTGTGAAGAAGCGTAGCTGCTTGGGCTCGTAAACGAAGCGCAGACCGCGGATCTTGTCGCGCTCGTTGTAGAGCTTGATCACGGCATCGGCCACGAGGTCCATGTGGCGGTAGGTGTACACGCGGCGAGGGATCGTGAGGCGGACGGTCTCCAGCTTGGGGGCATGGTTTTGGCCCGTGTTCTTGTCGCGCCCTGCCGATACGATACCGCGCTCCATAGAGCGCACGCCACTCTCTACATAGAGGTTGGCCGCTAGGCTCTGGGCAGGGAATTGATCCTGCGTCAGATGTGGGCAGAAGCGGCGTGCATCGAGGAATACAGCATGCCCACCGATAGGCTCGATGACAGGTACGCCAGCCTCTAGCAGACGCTCACCGAGGTAGCGCACCTGTAGCACGCGATGGCGGATATACTCGTACTGCATCGACTCTTGTAGGCCTATGGCCATGGCTTCCATGTCGCGCCCTGCCAGGCCACCATACGAGGGCATGCCCTCGTAGACCACGACGAGCTCCTTGGAGGCCTGGAAGAGCTCCTCGTCGTTCATACAGAGGAAGCCCCCGATGTTTACGAGGCAGTCTTTCTTGCCGCTCATGGTGCAGCCATCGGCATAGCTAAACATCTCGTGGACGATCTCCTTGATCGTCTTGTCGGCATAGCCCTCCTCCTGCTCCTTGATGAAGTAGGCATTCTCTACACAGCGGGTAGCATCGTAGAATACCTTGATGCCATGGCGAGCTGTGAGCTCACGTACGGCACGCATATTCTTCATGGATACGGGCTGTCCGCCAGCCAGATTGACCGTTACGGCGAGGCAGACGTAGGCTATCTTGTCCGCGCCCTGCTCGTCGATGAGCTTCTGTAGCTTGGCTAGGTCGATGTCGCCCTTGAAGGGGATGTTGAGCCCTGCGTCGTGGGCCTCGTCGCGGATGATGTCCACGAAGATACCGCCATTGTTCTCTTGGTGGTAGCGTGTCGTGGTGAAGTACATGTTGCCAGGTACGAACTGCCCAGGCTTGATCGCTACACGGCTCAGGAGGTTCTCTGCGCCTCGCCCTTGGTGCGTGGGCACGATGTACTTGAAGCCGAATAGCTCGCGTACTGTCTGCTCGAGGTGGTGGAAGTTGCGACTACCGGCATAGGCTTCGTCGCCGATCATCATGCCAGCCCACTGGCGGTCGCTCATGGCATTGGTGCCACTGTCGGTCAGCAGGTCGATGTAGACGTCTTCGGAGTTGATAAGGAAGGTGTTGTAGCCGGCTTCCTTGATGACACGCTCGCGCTCTTCGCGGGTGTTCATTTTCACTACCTCCACGCTCTTGATGCGAAAAGGCTCTGCAGGGAACTGGTTAATGTCCATAAGATCTTTAGTTGTTTGTTATTAAATGACTGCTTGGGCGATGCATGACGCAGGTAGCACAATGCACCAGCGCAAATATAAGCAATATTTCGGTATATGGCAAATAAAATGGTGTATTTATAAGAATATTTGCATGGTTTATTGGCCTAATCGTGACTAAATTGGCGATAATTCGATGAATATATGTGTGGTATAGTGGGTTGGCGAGTCCAGCTTTGTCCTTTGTTCCTCTCTAGGCCAAGACAATCCGATCAATAGACCTCGAGATGGTCGGGGCGGTCGGGGCAGATGCCCTAGGGTGACCACCTCGTCAGCCCTAGGGTGTTCGCTTCGGTTGCCCTAGGCCGCCCTATATAGAGCGAGAGGGTGCGCTACCACATCGGTAGCGCACCCTCTCGTCTAGGCAGGGGGTAGAGGGCTAGGCCCTGGCTCTCCCCCTAGTAATTGTGCCCATGGGGGTCTTGGAGCTCTTTCTTGGAGAGCTTGTGCAGGTCGAGCGCACGCCAAGCATACCACATATAGGCGAGTATGAAGGGGGCGAGTAGCGACACGTAGCTCATCGCCGTGATAGTGAACTCGCTCGATGAGCTATTGTGTATCGTCAGCGAATGCTGTAGATGCTCGGTAGAGGGATAGTAGGCCGTGTCGTTCCACCCAGCGATCAGCAGGAGCGATAGGGCTGTCATCACTACCCCGATACCCTCGAGCCATATCCCCTTCTTGTACCCAGGGCGCAGGAGCGTCAGCAGAATGCCTGCCAGCACGAGCACCACGCCTGCGAGCATCGTCAGCAGGACGAGAGGCATATCGAGGAGGTTGTGCAGGTACTTGTAGGCCTGCATGAAGACCTCGTCCGTCTCGGGATTGACGGCAAAGCCCTCCTTGGTGAGGAGGAACGACAGATAGGGCAGGAAGAGAAGCAGGAAGGCCGCTGCATTCCACGCCAAGCGACCACGAGCCTCGCGCTCGATGTGCTCATCATCGATATTGTTGATGAAGTAGAGCAGGGCCGTGGTACGGCTTAGGAAGAAGATGGCTAGGCCGAAGATCACGTTCCAGACGTTGAGCACAGCCTCTAGGCCATGGAGCTGTATGCCCTTGTAGGGCACCCAAGTGGACATCACGTTGGTGGCACCCCCTAGGCTGATGATAGCATCGCGATCGATGTGGAAGCGAGCTCCCGTGAAGAAAGTCGATACTGCTACCCCCAGCAGGATGGGGGCTAGGAGACCATTGATGAAGAGGCAGATCTGGTAGGCCTTACTCCCCCAGATGTTGCCATGCTTATTCTGATACTCGTACGATACCGCCTGGATAATGAAGCAGAAGAGTATGACGATCCACACCCAGTAGGCACCCCCGAAGCTCGTGGCGTAGAACATGGGGAAGGCCGCGAAGAATGCCCCCCCGAAGACTACGAGCATCGTGAAGGTAAACTCCCACTTGCGCCCCACCGAATTGACCAAGAGGCGACGGTTGGTGTTGTCTTTGCCGAGGCTGAAGAAGAGCGACTGCCCCCCCTGTACGAAGAGCAAGAAGACGAGCAGTGCCCCCAGCAGGGAGATCAAAAACCACCAATAGTGCTGTAGAAATTCGTAGCTCATAACGATGAATGGATGTATGGTGAGACATTAGTGAGCATCGGGCCCGGCTTTGATTGCCTTGCGCATGATGTTGAGCTCGGCCACTAGCATGATGGTGAAGAGCACAGCGAAGAGCGTGAAGGTCAGGATCACCGACGAGGCCTCGAGCTGCGATACGGCAGCACGTACGGGCAGTAGGTTCTGTATAGTCCAGGGCTGGCGACCCACCTCGGCGACTACCCAGCCAGCTTGGCTAGCGAGCCAAGCCATGGGGGCAAAGGCGAGGGCGGCTATCATCAGCCAGCGATACTCGTGGATAGCTCGCTTGCCACGGAAGGCAAACCAGCACAGCAGGGCGAAGAGCAGGATGAACGCCCCGCCTAGGCTCACCATAATGCGGAACGAGTAGTACGTCAGAGGGACGTTGGGGATGACCTCCTCGGGAGCATCGAAGTAGCCGTAGCCGAAGTAGTCGAAGTGGGTGTATAGGTCTTGCTTGAAGGCCTCCTTGGCCGCCTCATCCTCGGGAGCCTTGGTCTCCTTGTGGCGCAGAGCGGCATCGCGGTAGCCACGTAGGGCGTCGTGCGCCAGGCGTCCGCGCTCCATCTTCTCCTCTACCGACAGGGCTCTAGTGCCATCGGGTAGGTAATAGCCGCCACGTATGATGTTGGCGATACCAGGCACGTAGCTATCGGGCGTGCTCGTGGTCAGTAGCGATAGGGCCGAGGGGAT
Source organism: Porphyromonas sp. (assembly GCA_041854325.1). GTDB lineage: Bacteria > Bacteroidota > Bacteroidia > Bacteroidales > Porphyromonadaceae > Porphyromonas. The sequence goes on along the minus strand of JBHACB010000094.1, from coordinate 5,759 downwards.
CTCGATGTTGAAGATAAAGGCGTCCTGACCATCATCCCAGCGTTGCTTGCTAGGATTGAGCATGCCGATACCGCTTAGGCCAATGCCCTTGCCATCGATCGTCTTGTCGTCGGGCGTATTGGTGCCCGTGTCGTAGAGGCCCTCCATGGCCGCGAGCTTCATGGGCTGATTCTTGTAGACGTCTACAGCTGAGCTATGCCCTGTAGCGCCCGTCATGAGGGCCGCGAAGAGCCCGAAGGGGGCGATGATCTTGAAGTTGCGCACGACGAACTCCGAGTTGCGCTTGCGTAGGGCATAGAAGCCTGCCACGCCTCCAGCGAAGAGAGCTCCGAGCGTCCAGCACGAGGTGATGGTGTGCCAGAACTTGATCATGGCCGTCGACGACAGGGCTACGGCCCAGAAGTCGTTCATCTCGCTACGCATCGTATCGGGGTTGAAGACCATACCCACGGGGTTCTGCATCCAGGCATTGGCCACGAGGATCCATATGGCCGATATAGTAGCCCCGATCACCGTGAGCCACGTAGAGGCTAGGTGAAAACGCTTGCTTACCTTGCCCCAGCCGAAGAACATCACGGCGATAAACGTAGACTCCATGAAGAAGGCTAGCATACCCTCGATAGCTAGAGGGGCACCGAAGATATCGCCTACGAAGGTGCTATAGTTGGACCAGTTGGTACCAAACTGAAACTCGAGGATAATCCCCGTAGCCACACCGATGGCGAAGTTGATCCCGAAGAGCTTTTGCCAAAACTTGGCGCTCTTCTTCCAAAACTCCTCGCCCGTGCGGTAGTACTGCGTCTCGGCCAGCGACATGATGATCCCGAGGCCGAGCGTCAGTGGCACGAAGAGCCAGTGGTACATAGCCGTGAGGGCAAACTGCGCTCGCGACCAGACCATTAGTGATTCTAAGTCCATAGTGATAATGTATTTGAGTAATAAGTTTTGTGATAATCGTTAGTCTTGGGGGTGGAGGCTGGTGGTAGTCGTGTCCTTGACCGCGCGCTCTATGAGGTCTTGCTGTACCCACTCTGCGCCCGATATGCCATGCTCTCGGGCCTGTCGCTTGGTGTGGTTGGGGAAGAAGAATGGGCGTAGCACTGCGAACATCACGAAGAGCTTCACGATGATGATGAGCCACAGGATGCGCCCCGTCTTGCTCATACCTCTGAAGCCATCGCGGTACAGACGCCATGCACGAGAGAAGAAGCTCGCCTTGTTATCTTGTTTGGTCATTGCGATACAGCTAATAGTGTAGCACAAAGATAACAATTTATCTATATCCCCGCCCTTTACTGTCAGCGCATCGACACGATCTGCCCTACAGACGCCCTAGGATAGCGCACGAAGCGAGGCTCCCTGCTGGCCCTAGGGTCTAGCAGGGAGCCTCGCTTCGGTATCGGGGCAGGGAGCCTAACGATACTTGCTCCAGTCTACATGGCGCATATCGCCCGTCTCAGCGATAGCCTTGTGGAAAGCGAAGCAGGCATCGAGGCTCTGGGGTGTCTGCCCCTGCACACCTAGCTCTAGATAGCCACGTAGTAGGTCGCGGTAGTCGGGGTGTACGCAGTTGTTGATGATCTCCTCGGCACGCTGACGAGGGCTCTTGCCACGCAGGTCGGCTACACCGTACTCCGTTACGAAGATCTTCACCGAGTGCTCGCTGTGGTCCATGTGCGACACTAGGGGGACGAAGGCACTGATCTTGCCGTCCTTGGCCGTCGAGGGCGTGATGAAGATAGAGAGGTAGCCACTGCGCGTGAAGTCGCCCGAGCCACCTAGGCCATTCATCATGCGTGTGCCATTGACGTGGGTAGAGTTGACGTTGCCGAAGATGTCGGCCTCGAGGGCCGTATTGATAGCGATGATACCTAGGCGACGCACCACCTCGGGGTTGTTGGAGTACTCCTGAGGGCGTAGTAGTAGCTTGTCCTTGAAGAAGTCGAGATTGGCGTAGATGTCCTGGATCACAGGGCGGCTCACTGATAGCGAGCATCCGCTGGCGAACTTCACTCGTCCCTTCTTCATCAGCTCGATCACGGCATCTTGGATGACCTCCGTGTAGACGTTGAAGCTGGGGATCTCCTCGCTGTCGCCGAGGGCTGCTAGTACAGCGTTGGCCACATTGCCCACACCGCTCTGTAGGGGAAGAAACTCGGCAGGGATACGCCCAGCCTTCATCTCCGATACGAGGAACTTGGTCACGTTGGCTCCGATAGCCTTGGTTACCTCATCGAGGGGAGCAAACTCGCTCTCGTCGTTGGGCTCGCTCGTGCGCACTACACCTACTATCTTGGCAGGGTCTACCTTGACGAAGGGCTGGCCTACGCGGTCGTCGGGCTTGTTGATGCCTAGGTCGAGGCGGTAGGGAGGGTCGAGAGGCTCTGCGATATCGTGCATGCCACGGATCTCCTTGGGGTGCCTATCGTTGAGCTCGATGATGATCTTGTCGGCTAGGCGACAGATGGTGGGGGTGATACCCACACCACTGGTAGGTACGATCTCACCGTCCTCGGTAACGTCGGCTGCCTCTACGATGGCCACATTCACAGGGCCTAGGAAGCCATAGCGCATCTCCTGAGCCAGCATCGAGAGGTGCATGTCAAAGTAGGGAGCCTCGCCAGCGTTGATGGCATTGCGCATATCCTTGTTGGACTGATAGGGTGTGCGAAACTTCACCGCCCCAGCCTTGGCCAGAGCCCCATCGAGGTGTGGGCCCGTGCTAGCCCCTGTGAACATCCCGATCTTGAACTCGCGCCCTGCCGCATGCTCGGCCTCGGCACGCTTGGCCAGTGCCTCTGTTACTACCTTGGGGCAACCTGCGGGCGTGAAGCCACTAAAGCCCACATTGTCGTTGTGCTGCACTACGGCAGCTGCTTCTTCTGCAGTGATAAACTTCAAAGCCATACTATTTGCTTGATTACGATTGATCCATTGCTAGGCTCGCTGACACTAGTCGGCTACGGCCGTATCAGCAAGTTTTACTACTTTTACGGGCTCAAAGTTAGCTATTTTAGTTGACTAGGAGCGTGTATATAGAGATTTCTTTCCTTAGTGGGGTGAGATGTGTAGGACGTTAAGGGTACGATTGGTGTGTGATACACAGGGGGATACAAAAGAGTGGAGCAAACTTCCCAGCCTGCTCCAACCTATTTAACCAAAACCTTAACTATGAAAATCTTACATTTTCCACTCACAAAGGTAAAGATAATCTCTGTAATGGCAAAATAACGAGACAAATATTATTCAAACGACAAGCAAACAAATGACCCAAGCACAGACAGCGGACTCTAAATCCGCCCCAAGTGTGGCAGACAAGAGCCTCTACATCGAGACCTACGGCTGCCAGATGAACGTGGCCGATAGCGAGGTCGTGGCCTCTATCATGCAGATGGATGGTTATCACCTCACCGAGCACCCCGAGCAGGCCGATGCCATATTCATCAATACCTGCTCGGTGCGCGACAATGCCGAGCAGAAGGTGCTCAACCGCATCAGCTACTACCGCGACCTCAGGCGCAAGCATCGCCGACACCTCACCATAGGCGTACTAGGCTGTATGGCCGAGCGCGTCAAGGACGAGCTGATAGACAAGCATGGCGTAGACCTCGTCGTGGGCCCCGATAGCTATCTCGATCTGCCCAACCTCGTAGGTGCTGTGGAGCGAGGCGAGCGAGCTATCAATGTGGAGCTATCCACCAGCGAGACCTATAGAGATGTATTGCCTCTGAAGATGAGCGGTGTGCACATCTCTGGCTTCGTCTCTATCATGCGTGGGTGCAACAATTTCTGTACCTACTGCATCGTGCCCTACACCCGTGGCCGAGAGCGTAGCCGTGAGATAGATAGCATCCTACGCGAGGTCAAGGATCTAGAGAGCAAACGCTACCGCGAGGTAACGCTACTGGGGCAGAATGTCAATTCGTACCGCTATACCGATGGCGAGCGCACGTGGGACTTTGGCGATCTCCTCTCCGCCGTGGCCGAGGCTGTCCCTGGTATGCGCATACGCTTCACCTCGCCCCACCCCAAGGATATGGATGACAAGGCTATCGCCACTATGGCCCGATACCCCAATATCTGCAAGCATATCCACCTGCCAGCTCAGAGCGGTAGCGATCGGATACTCAAGTTTATGAAGCGAGGCTATACACGCCAGTGGTACCTCGACCGAGTGGCTGCTATACGCGCCGCTATGCCTCACTGTGCCATCAGTAGCGACCTCTTCTGCGGCTTTCACGATGAGACTGAGGACGACTTCCAAGACACGCTACGTCTGATGCGTGAGGTTGGCTATGCCTATTCGTTTATGTTCAAGTACAGCGAACGCCCTGGCACCTATGCCGCCAAGCATCTCGAGGACAATGTCCCCGAGGACGTCAAGGTGCGTCGCCTCACGGAGATGATCGACCTACAGAACCAGCTCTCGCTCGAGAGCAATAGGGCCGACATCGGCCACGTCGTGGAGGTGCTCGTCGAGGGCTTTAGCAAGCGCAGCCGCGATCAGCTCTTCGGTCGCACTCAGCAGAATAAGGTGGTGGTCTTTGACAAGCAGGGCTACCGCGTGGGGCAGTTTGTCGAGGTGCTCGTCGAGAGTGCCACCAGCGCCACGCTTATCGGCCGGCCTGTGCGCCCTGCCGATGGCTATCAGAGCTCCTAGTCGCCTAGTCTGTCCTGCGTACGCCCCTACATCGCATGCCCTGCATCGGTGTAGGGGCGTATTGTTGTCGGCACTCACCACTCCATAATTATATACATACTATGGGGCGCGAGCCCTCGCCCATCGACCCTGTCGAGAATGTACGTACTTTTCGGCTCAAAACATCGATATTTTTTGGGAAAAACATCGAACTTTTGAGCCGAAAACATCGATGTTTTTGCCTCAAAACATCGAACTATTTATCCCCCCCCCACCTTCCGCCCCTCATCGATGCCATAGGCGTCTACTCGGTTAGCCCTACCTAGAGGTATGGTGTATCGCTGTGATGCTCGCTGTGGACAGCATAAGATATATATGATGATGTTATTTTATTTCATTTTGTCCTATATATAGATAATGTATAGATCAAGATGATGGCTTATGATTAAACTTTTTAGTATCTACAGTCGCTCTGCGCGCTCCTTCTCTAGTGAGAGCACTCATGGGGGCTGTAGGGTGAAGCGAAGTAGATCTATCGTACTGATAGTTAGTGCCCAATGAGGCCGTTTCGAGGGCTATATAGACATGGCTAGGGCACTGGCTGGCAGTGGCGAGAGGGGGGCAAGGTGAGCCTATAGGGCGAAAATCTGAAGAAAAACCAGATTTTTCGCTCTTGATGTTTGGAATTGTCGATAGGGATCTTTATCTTTGCTCGTAGGATAAATGGATTATTAGGAGTTATTATACAAATTACAATTAACGCAAGGAGATAAAAAATTACGACAATCTGCTCTGCTCCTGGGGAGCTCCCGAGTCAGAAGCTAAGTAAACAGAAGCAAAAGTTACCCACAGTTAATCGTGTTAGGAGCTTTGTCTAGTGCATTGAGACCCATAGCGGAGGCGCAGGCATCTCGCAGGTCTAGTGACTATGCAATGATTATTCACTTAAAAACAAACAAATGATGAAAAGATTTACGCTTTTCTTGACTGCCCTTCTCTGCACCGTGGGTCTCGCCATGGCGCAGCAACGCACTGTGAGGGGTGTTGTCATCACAGGCGACGACAATGCGCCCGCCACTGGTGCCAACGTCGTCGTGAAGGGGCATCCAGGGCTCGGTGC
>JBHACB010000093.1:0-70554 GCA_041854325.1 Porphyromonas sp. | reverse complement strand
TATCTTCTGCCATACTAGTTAGTCTCCTATCAACAATGCTTAAAATCACCCCCAAAGGTACTAAAATCCTACCAATCGCCTCATCATGCCCTGCACAGTCTATCGAAGCTATTGGGCAATATACCCTCGATTGGTACTTGATGACCGCCTCTATCGATGTTCGATCTTCACCTTCGTCCGTACTGAATGTTTGTTTTCATCAGTGCTGAGAGGAAGAATAGTCTTTGATACAGAATATTCGCTTAGTTAGCGCCCTGAGGATAGATCGTCAGGAACCATCTCTACTTGATTATCCCCTACCTAAGGAGGGAGGGGCATCGTAAGCTGAATGCTAGTAGCGTGTGTAGCTCTATCAAAAAAGCCTAGGGTGAACGAGGTGGTAGCCCTAGGGCGAACGCCTCGTTCACCCTAGGGATAAAATGCGTCAGCCCTAGGGCTAGTTGTCAAAGCAAGTTGTGAGAGCGCGTTATTATATGTACTTTTGCATGCAAATTGGGTTTCTTGTGTCCGTACGGATAGAGAGACCATACTGGCATAATAGAGATTGTAGACTAGATTGAGAGAATAAAGATATGGCATCCACTATCACACGCCGACGTAGTACGCTCCGGCAGATGCGCCTCGTCTCTATCGGGACGCTTGTCGTGGCACTCTTCACGCTGGGGCTCATCCTACTGATACGCATTGTCGCTCTTGGTCTGGGACAGAGCGTCAAGGAAAATATCAGCCTAACGATAGAGTTCGCAGGCGAAGATGCCGAGGGCGAGTATCAGCGCCTGAGCAAACAGATAGCGAGCCTAAAGGGTGTGAAGTCGGTCGAGTATATCGATGCCGACGATGCCGCCAAGCAGCTAGGTGAGCAGCTAGGCGAGAACCCCGTAGACGTCTTGGGCTACAACCCCCTATCATCTGTAGCTCGCCTAACGCTACACGCGGCCTATATGCAACCCGATAGCCTCAGACTCCTAGAGCAGGAGCTAAGCAGACTAGGTATCAATACGCGTCTAGAGTACCGAGGCGATCTACTAGAGGCAGTCGAGCACAACACACAGCGCATCGAGCTCGTTCTCTGGGGTATACTAGTCCTACAGGCCTTGTTCGCCTTCATACAGATCAACAACACGACCCGCCTGATGATCTATGCCGATAGGCTCAAGATAAGGACGCTGACACTCGTAGGGGCCAGTCCTTGGTTCATACGTCGCCCCATCATAGGTCGTAGCATCCTAGATGCCCTCATCGCCACGGTGCTCACCTATGCCCTATTGGCAGGAGTGATCTCGGGGCTAGAGACAGCCTTCTCGATAGAGATCTACCCGCTCCTAGGCACGATGCCTCTAGCCGTAGCTGGAGGTGCGATAGCTCTAGTAGCTGTGGGGAGCTGTGCGTTGGCATCCGCTCGCTCCACACAGAGATATATCCGCATGGATGGGGGTAAGATACATTTGGTATAGCCGACAGGCCGTACTGCTAATCGGACAATATACAAAACAAATATGCTCTATAGTAAAAAGAACTACTGGCTCATCGCTATCAGCGTAGCTATCATTATCCTTGGCTTCGTGCTGATGTCGGGAGGTGGGTCGGACGACCCTCAGGTCTTTAATCCTGAGATTTTCTCTACAAGACGTATCGTGGTAGCCCCTCTTATGTGCTTGGTAGGCTTTCTGCTGATGATATATGCTATCATAGCCAAACCCAATAGTACGGAGCAAGACTAGCGATGACGATACTCGAAAGCATAGTCTTGGCCATCGTCGAGGGCCTTACCGAGTTTCTCCCCGTATCCTCTACGGGGCATATGATGCTCGCTCAGGGTGTGATGGGCATGGAGAGCACAGCCTACCTGCGTGCCTTCACGGTGATGATACAGTTTGGGGCGATCCTCTCGGTGCTCCTCTACTACTGGCGTCGCTTCATCCCTAGTGGCGAGGCACAGCCTCGGTCTCACGGCCTTAGTGGGGTAAACCTCTATCTGCTGATGATCGTAGGCTGTATCCCTGCGGCTACGCTCGGTATGCTCCTAGAGGATTATATCGATGCTCTACTAGGCAATCTGTGGGTGGTAGTAGTGATGCTCTTCATCGGGGGGCTTGTGATGATCTATATGGATGCTCGCTTTGCCAATGCTGAGCCTCGTCAAGTAACGCCACGGCGCGCCCTAGTGGTAGGTCTATTCCAGTGTATAGCTATGATCCCAGGCGTATCGCGCTCTATGGCGACGATATTCGGTGGGATGCAGCAGGGGCTGACGCGTGCACAGGCGGCCGAGTTCTCCTTCTTCTTGGCCATCCCCACGATGTTTGGGGCTACTCTACTCAAGGCCTACAAGCTGTACAAGGAGTTTGGAATAGAGATATTTGCCGACAACTGGCAGACACTCCTCGTGGGCAATGTCGTAGCCTTTGCTGTAGCTCTGCTGGCGATCAAGTACTTCATCAGCTTCGTTAGCCGATACGGCTTCCGTGCCTTTGGCTACTATCGTATCGCCATTGCGATAGTCTTTGCCATTCTGATGCTACTTGGTGTACCTATTAGCCTCGTATAGCCCCAATGAAGCACGTATCGGGCAAGCTCGACTTGCACACAGAGGGGGCTACCATCTACATCGACAAGCCACTGGGCTGGAGTAGCTTCGCCCTAGTCAATAAGTTTCGCTACGAGGCCTCCCACTACATCGGTATCAAGCGACTCAAGGTGGGGCATGCAGGGACGCTCGATCCACTAGCTACTGGAGTGATGATACTCTGCACGGGCAAGCATACCAAGCGCATCGAGAGCCTACAGCAGGGGCTCAAGGAGTACATCGCCGATCTGCGCCTAGGTGCTACGACACCGACGCTCGACCTCGAGAGCGAGCCCGACGAGTTCTTCCCCACCGAGCACATCACTCGAGAGGCTGTCCTAGAGGCTCTAGAGGCATTCACGGGCGAGATCGATCAGATACCTCCTATCTTCTCGGCCTGCAAGATCGACGGCCGGCGAGCCTACGACCTAGCTCGTAAGGGGCGCGATGTAGAGCTAGCTCCCAAGCGTATCCACATCTACGAGCTCGAGTTACTCAGCTACGAGATGCCTACGATACAGATACGCGTACTCTGTGGCAAGGGAACGTATATCCGCTCCCTAGCTCGCGACCTCGGGGCATACCTCGGATCGGGAGCGCACCTAGTAGGCCTTAGGCGTACACTAGTAGGCGATGCCCATGTAGACAACTGCATCTCTCTCGAGGAGGTGCCACAGTGGCTCGAGCGACATGCAGAGCAGATCGCTCAGCCTCAGGAGTAAAATAATAAGAACAAGAGAATTAGAATAGATATGAAGCTATCGCAGTTTAAGATTGACCTTCCCGAGAGCCTTATCGCCAAGAAGCCTGCACACTTCCGCGACGAGTCGAAGCTCCTCGTCCTACACAGGGAGAGTGGAGAGATAGAGCATCGCATCTTCAAGAATGTCTTGGAGTACTTCGACAAGGACGACACATTCGTCTTCAACGATACTCGCGTCTTCCCTGCTCGCCTCTATGGCAACAAGGAGAAGACTGGTGCAGTGATCGAGGTATTCCTACTCAGGGAGCTCAACGGACAGTTCAAGCTCTGGGATGTACTCGTAGACCCTGCACGCAAGATACGTATCGGCAATAAGCTCTACTTTGGCAAGGACGATAGCCTCGTGGCCGAGGTTATCGACAATACGACCTCTCGTGGCCGTACGCTTCGCTTCCTCTATGATGGGTCTCCAGAGGAGTTTCGCAAGATGCTATTCTCTCTAGGGGAGACACCTATCCCTAAGTATCTCAATCGGCAGACGACCAACGAAGATGCCGAGCGTTATCAGACGCTCTTCGCCGAGCACGAGGGGGCAGTAGTAGCTCCAGCGGCCAACCTTCACTTCAGCCGTGAGCTCCTCAAGCGCATGGAGATACACGACATTCACAAGGCTTTCCTTACCGTGCACAATGGGCTGGGGAGCTATCGCGACATCGATGTCGAGGATCTCACCAAGCACAAGATGGATAGCGAGCAGATGATCATACCTCGAGAGTGCTGTGAGATCGTCAATAGAGCTAGGGCTGCAGAGAAGCGCGTCTGTGCCGTGGGCACATCTACACTACGCGCTATCGAGACTGCGAGCAGCACAGAGGGGCGCCTCAAGGAGTTTGATGGCTGGACCAACAAGTTCATTTTCCCTCCCTACGACTTCAGCATACCCTCGGCTCTGATTACCAACTTCCATATGTCCAAGTCGCCCCTGCTGATGATGACAGCAGCCTTCGGTGGCTACGAGCAAGTGATGCATGCCTATAGCGTTGCGATCAAGGAGAAGTACCGCTTCGGAGCCTATGGCGATGCTATCCTCATCGTCTAAGCGATGCGTATCTACCTCGCTCTAGGAAGCAACCAAGGCGATCGCCATGCCCTACTTGATAGGGCCACGACACTCGTAGCAGAGCAGATAGGGGCCATCGTGGCCCAGTCCCCTAGATACGAGACGGAGCCCGAGGGCTTCGTCTCGTCCTTTGCTTTTGTCAATGCCGTGATAGCTGTAGAGACGCGACTATCGCCTCGTCAGGTGCTCGTAGCGACACAGGGCATCGAGCGTACACTCGGTCGGCAGCACAAGAGCATCGGTGGACAATATACCGATCGTCCCATCGACCTAGACCTACTCCTCTACGGAGCTCTACGCTACGATAGCCTCGAGCTAACAATACCACACCCTCGTATGCACGAGCGGTCGTTCGTGCTCATTCCTCTAGCAGATATAGCCCCCGAGAGCACACACCCTAGCCTCGGATGTAGCATCCGAGAGCTCCTAGAGGCATTGTGATGCCTCCTGTATCTCGAGGAGAGCAGCTCCCCTATGAGGCCCGCTCGTTATCCCTAAAGCTAAAGGGGACAGAAGAGGCGAGATAAATTGAGTATCTTTGCCCTACTAGCTGGCTAGAGATGGGGTACTAGACGTACTTCCCTCAAGGGCTACGAGACGAATGTCAACGGATAGCAACATGGACAAAAAGATCATCATATACTCGGTGCTCCCTCGCCTCTGGGGCAACCTCAAGGCAAATCCCAAACCACACGGCTCTCTACAGCACAACGGATCGGGGCGTCTGTCAGCATTCGATACCGAGGCCCTCGACTATATCAAAGGGCTTGGCTGTACGCATATCTGGTTCGTCGGACTACTAGAGCACGCCACGACGACCGCCTTTGAGGGTATCGAAGCTGATCCACAAGAGATCGTCAAGGGGTGTGCTGGCTCGCCCTATGCCGTCAAGGACTACTACGACATCGCTCCAGCCCTAGCAGACCATCCACGGGCTCGTATGGCCGAGCTTGAGGCTCTGGTAGAGCGTGTACATGGTGCTGGGCTCAAGGTCCTCATGGATTTCGTCCCCAACCACGTGGCACGCACCTACCGATCAGACGCAGCTCCCACAGGGACATCCGATCTCGGCGAAGGCGATGATACGAGGCTACACTTCTCGACGAGCAACTGCTTCTACTACTTCCCTGACCAAGCACTAGTGATGCCTACCGCAGGGAGCTATACCGAGGTACCAGCACGAGCTACGGGCAACGACTGCTTCAGCCCCTATCCGAGTGCACACGACTGGTACGAGACTATCAAGATCAACTATGGAGTGGACTACCTAGGAGGAGGGCATCTACATACCGACCCCATCCCCGTGGCATGGCATCGTATGCTAGAGATACTCTCGTACTGGGTGAGCAAGGGTATCGATGGCTTCCGATGCGATATGGCAGAGATGGTACCCGAGGCGTTTTGGGCATGGGCTATACCACAGCTTAGGGCACAGGCTACCGGCCTACTCTTTCTGGCCGAGATCTACCAACCCTATCGCTATAGAGGATACTTGGAAGCCGGCTTCGACTATCTGTACGACAAGGTCGGGGTGTACGACACCCTACGAGGTATAGTGAGAGGCGAGCTACCGGCCTCGGCTTTCGACAACGCCCGAGATGCTGTAGGAGCCGATCAAGCCTCTATGTGCTACTTCCTCGAGAACCACGATGAGCAACGCTTTGCATCCGACTTCTATGCCGGCTCTGCCACAGCTCTTCGCCCAGCCCTCGCCATCATAGCTCTTTGCGGACGCAATCCTCTCCTTATCTACTTCGCCCAAGAGCTCGGTGAGCGAGGCATGGATGCCGAGGGCTTCAGTGGTCTAGATGGGCGCACCAGTATATTTGACTATTGGTCGCTCGCCAGCCTACGTCGCCTAGGGCGCGACTATAGGGGCAAGCGACTCGAGCCTAGCGAGCGTGCTACGCTCGACTATCACCGCCAGCTCCTAGCTCTCTGCCACAGCCAGCATGCTCTACGATGTGGCGCTTACCATGGGCTCAACTATCTACAGCCAGCCTCGTACGATGGGCACCGTCTGCTCAGCTTCGTGCGCTACATCGATGGTGAGGTGGTGCTCGTAGTCGCCAACCTAGCACACGAGCCACGCAAGGCAAGTATCCATACCCCTAGCCACTTGATCGAGCTCATCGGCCTAGCACCCAATACACCACTGCGCCAGACCGATCTACTGCATGGCACAAGCTCTGTCGCTACCCTAACGCCTCTAGCGCCTCTAGTCCTCGAGGTTGGTGCTCTGGATGTACGTATCGTACGGTTAGAGGCTATGCCATAGTGGCGGACAACCCTTGTGGCACAAACTTTGTTATACCCATAGTACGATCAGAGGCATGCACTTGTCTCTATAAGGATCGTGATAGAATTGATTATTAGCTATTATCGGATATAAGAATGTCGGACAAACAGAAGAAGCCGAGCTTTCGCTTCAACGAGATGTGGATCTATGGAGGCATCCTAATGACCCTAGTGCTACTGCTCTTCATCGATGGAGAGGGCAGTGCAAGTAAAGAGCTTAGCTGGAACGAGTTTCAGCAGATAGCCAAGAAGAATGCGTTCACAGAGATCACTGTAGACCGCACCGAGCACCGAGCTACGGGCACCCTCTCGGCAAGTATGGCCGATAGCGTATTTCGCCCTGGTGATACGCGTGCCTCAGCTAAGATAAGCCAGTATAGCGTAACGACCCAGATCCCCTCGGTAGATAGGTTTAGCGATTTCTACGAGAGCAATGGTCTGACCGCCAAGGTAACATACAAGGAGAGTGGTAGAGGCTTCCTCTCTATTCTGCTCAACTGGCTACCGATGATCCTCATCGTAGTCTTTTGGCTATGGATGATGAGACGTATGAGTGGTGCTGGCGGTGGAGGAGGAGCTGGCGGTGGAGGTATCTTCTCTATCGGCAAGAGCAAGGCCCAGCTACACGACAAGAGCACCATGTCCGTAACCTTTGCCGATGTGGCAGGACTACACGAGGCCAAGGAAGAGGTGGAGGAGATCGTACACTTCCTCAAAAACCCCGAGAAGTACACCCAGCTAGGGGGTAAGATCCCCAAGGGAGCCCTCCTCGTAGGCCCTCCTGGTACTGGTAAGACACTACTAGCCAAGGCAGTGGCAGGGGAGGCGCACGTGCCTTTCTTCTCCCTCTCGGGCTCCGACTTTGTGGAGATGTTCGTCGGTGTCGGAGCTAGCCGTGTACGCGACCTCTTCACCAAGGCCAAAGAAAAAGCCCCCTGTATCATCTTCATCGACGAGATTGATGCCGTGGGGCGCGCCCGAGGCAAAAACAACAGCTTCGGAGGCAACGACGAGCGAGAGAATACGCTCAACCAACTCCTTACCGAGATGGATGGCTTTGGTACCAATAGCGGTATCATCGTAATGGCTGCGACCAATCGTGCTGACATACTCGACTCCGCTCTACTGCGTGCTGGCCGCTTCGACCGGCAGATATACGTCGATCTACCCGATGTCAACGATCGCAAGGAGATATTCCTCGTACACCTCAAGCGCATCAAGACCGACAATTCGCTTGATATAGATCTACTCGCCCGTCAGACGCCTGGCTTCTCAGGGGCCGACATTGCCAACATATGCAACGAGGCCGCCCTCATCGCTGCTCGCTCTGGCAAAGACTTCGTTACCAAAGACGACTTCATGAATGCCGTGGATCGCGTTATCGGTGGGCTAGAGAAGAAGAATGCTATCACCACCCAAGAGGAGCGCCGTAGTATCGCTATTCACGAGGCTGGGCATGCCACCGTGAGCTGGTATCTACAGTATGCCAATCCTCTAGTGAAGGTTACGATAGTGCCTCGTGGCAAGGCTCTTGGTGCTGCTTGGTACCTCCCCGAGGAGAGACAGATCACCACGACACAGGCCCTACTCGACCAGATGTGCGCCACACTAGCAGGTCGTGCTGCCGAGGAGGTCTTCTTAGGCACTATCTCCACGGGAGCTGCCAACGACCTCGAGCGGATCACCAAGCTCGCCTATGCTATGGTAGCCTACTATGGCATGAGCCCCAATCTGCCCAACATCAACTACTACGAGATGCAGAGCGAGGGCTATGGCTTCAACAAGCCCTATAGCGACAAGACGGCCGAGCTCATCGACCAAGAGGTAAGTGAACTCATACGCACCCAATACGAACGTGCCAAGGCTCTCCTACAGGAGCATGCCGAGGGGCATCGTGCCCTCAGCGAGCTCCTTCTCGAGGCCGAGGTTATCTACACCGAAGATGTAGAGCGTCTGCTAGGCAAGCGTCAGTGGGCTAGCCGTACCGAGGAGATCATGAACGCCAAGGGTGAACGTCGCCAGCAGGCCACACAGGGCGAGGTAGCTCCTACGCCAGAGGCAGAGGAGGCAGAGGTACCCAACGATAATACTCCAAACGAAGCATAGACATGGATATGAGCAACCTAATCAAGCGCACCGTGTTTGGTGCGCTCTACGTCGGGCTAATCTTGGCAGCTATACTGCTCGACAACCCTACCCTGTATCTCACAGTCTTCTCTCTACTAGCCTTCATCGGGATATGCGAGTATTCTAGCCTAGTAGGTCTCAACCGCACTAGGCCCCTGCGCACCATCCTCGATGGCCTCGCTGGCGTCTATCTAGTAGTGATCTTCTATGTCGGTGGCAACCCCATTATCTCGCTACCCTATCTGCTCTACTTGACTTTCGTCTTCGTACGCTCTATCTACTCGGCACGTGAGCTGATGCCTGAGGAGCTCGCGAAGACGTTTCTTGGGCAGATCTATGTCGCTCTACCGTTGGCTAGTGCCATCCTACTGCTCGATACCGATACATACGTAGGTGGCAGCCTACTCCTACCTGCTTTCGTATGCATCTGGGCCAACGATACTGGAGCCTACCTCGCGGGGTCGGCTTTCGGTAAGCACAAGCTCTTCCCGAGCGTCTCGCCCAAGAAGAGTTGGGAGGGCTTCTTCGGAGGAATGATCGCCTCCATTCTAGCACTCTATATCCTCTCCCAAATCATCTCTAGCAATACTTCGGTATATCTAGACCTCTCGGCCTGCTATACTATCATTATCGGTGGGCTGATCTCAGTGTTCGCCACATGGGGCGACCTCTTCGAGTCGATGCTCAAGCGCAATGCTGGTGTCAAGGACTCTGGCAACATCATACCTGGGCATGGGGGGATCCTAGACCGCATAGATAGCGTCCTCTTTGTCCTACCTATGCTACATCTCGTGTCCATCGTTTTGAAGCATATTGTCTTCTACTCTGTCTACTTCTGATCAATAATGAAAGCTCTCCTCCGCACTCCCTATCTAGCCCTCGGGCTATTGCTTCTACTCTCGATAGTGAGCTGTGCTACCTCTCGAGGACGAGGTACAGCTCTCGAACGCTCTCAGGCTCCCAAGCGGGAGTTTCGTGGGGCCTGGTTGCCGACTATCTACCGCAGTGAATATACAGGTCTTAGTCGTACCGAGGGGCGCAGACGGCTAAGCGATCGCATTGAGCTACTCCACCGCATGGGGTGCAATGTGGTACTCTTTCAGGTACGAGCCGAGAGCGATGCTTGGTACCGCAGCAGTCATGAGCCTTGGAGTCGTTTCTTCACAGGGACACAAGGCGTTGCTCCTAGCGAAGATTGGGATCCATTGGCCTTCGTCATCGAGGAGTGCCATAGGCGAGGTATGGAGCTCCATGCGTGGATCAACCCCTTTCGAGGGGCGAGCAATGTGGCCACCAAGCTAGCGAGCAATCACCCTGCTAGTCGCCATCCCGAGTGGTTCGTCACCTATGCCAAGCAGCTCATCCTCGATCCAGGTATTCCTGAGGGGCGTCGCTACGTAGCCAAGATAGTCCAAGATCTCGTATCACGCTACGACTTTGATGCTCTGCACATCGATGACTACTTCTACCCCTACCCCATCAAGGGCGAGCCCTTTCCCGATGAAGCCTCTTTTGCTCGGTATGGTATCACGGCAGGTTACAGCCCCGGCGACAAGGATCGCTGGCGCCGAGACAATATCAATCTGCTCGTCTACGAGATCCGTCAGACACTGCTCAGCACCAAGCCTTGGGTACGCCTAGGGGTGAGCCCTTTCGGTATCTATCGTAATGCCTCTACCGACCCTAAGAGAGGTAGTCGTACTGCAGGGCTACAGTGCTACGATGACCTATATGCCGATGTGCTACACTGGGCCAACGAGGGCTGGGTCGACTATGTCGCCCCTCAGATCTACTGGAACATCGGCCACACTATTGCCGACTACGACGTCCTTGTGCGCTGGTGGGACAAACATCTCAAGAACAAGCGCGTACAGCTCTACATAGGGCAGGACGTCAAGCGAACGATGGATGCCGATCAGCTCGATGCCAAGATACTTCTGAGCCGTGGGTATGCCGACGGCAACATCTTCTGGCCTGGCGATGAGCTTGTGCGCAATTACAAGGGCGCAGGCGAACAGCTCCGAGAGGTTTATCAGCGTTATCGTGCCTTGCTCCCCGAGTACCGAGGGCCTCTAGGCAAGACACGAGCCCCCAAGCCGATAACGGTCGTGTGGGAAGATCGCAACGAAGACGGCCATCTGCTGATGTGGCAAGACGAACGCATCAATGCCGACCCCGAGAGCCCATTCTTCTACGTTGTCTACGGCTTTGCGCCTGATGACAAGCCCAGCGTTAAGAAATCGGCCAATATCGTTAGCATATCGACCGAAGCCTCGTACCGCCTCCCTAGAGTCAATGGGCGTACCGAGTATACATTCCTCGTTACAGCGGTCAATCGCTTTTGGCAGGAGAGCAAGCCTTACAAGATTAAGGTGCGTCTCTAGCTTTGGCCCATCCTACAAGGAGCGGGGAGCAGTCGAGCCTAGGCTCGACTGCTCCCCGCGCCTCTGTCTATACCACCCCCTAGAGGTATTCCTCCATAGCTCACCGAATGCCTTCTCTAGCCTCTTACTATGCTCGGCTCGATCGATATGATAGCCTATCATCACAATATGCTAGACATAGTGTGCAGTATCGCAAGGATTGAGTACATTTGTCTAGTCATTTCAATATACTATGTGATATGAAGCATGGATTTGTCAAGGTGGCAGCCGCTGTCCCCTTCGTAAGAGTTGCCGACTGTTTCTACAACATCGAGCGCATTGAGCGCATGATCGTAGACGCAGATCATCGTGGCGTAGAGATTGTTACATTTCCCGAGTTGTCCATCACGGGCTACACCTGTGGAGACCTCTTCCTCCAGCCCTTCCTCATCGAGCAGGCCGAGCAGGCGTTAGTAGAGCTAGTCAAGCGCACAGCACACACGCGGGTGATGGTATTGGTGGGAATGCCTGTCAAGGTCGAGGAGAAGCTCTTCAATGCGGCCGTAGCCTTCCAGAGTGGTCAGATGCTTGGGGCTATCCCCAAGACTTACCTGCCCAACTATCGGGAGTTTCAAGAAGCTCGTTGGTTCTCATCGGCTCGCGACCTCCAGTTTACGATGGCACGCATCGGTGGATACGAAGTCCCTATCGGGCACAATCTGCTCTTTAGGGCCAGCGACGTGGCTATAGGTATTGAGATCTGCGAGGATATGTGGACGCCCTACACCCCTGGTACTCGTCTAGCACTCTATGGTGCACATATCATATTCAACCTATCAGCCAGTAACGAAAGCATAGGCAAGCATGCCTATCTGCGCTCGCTCATTAGTGGACTCTCTAGCCAAGACCTGTGTGGCTACGTCTACTGCTCGTGTGGCTATGGCGAGAGCTCTACCGATGTCGTCTATACGGGCAAGGCTTTCGTGGCCGAGATTGGCCGTATCGTCGAGGAGATGCCACGCTTTGTCTATGCCGAGCGTCTACTCGTCAATGATATAGACGTGGGTCGCATACAGAGCGAACGCCTACAGAACAGCAGCTTCCGTGCATCGGTATCGGATCATACACAGAGGGGGCTACTGACGGAGATCCCATTCGCACTACGCTCGGCAGAGGAGTCGGGCGACATCACGCGCCACATAGAGCCCAATCCGTTCCTGCCTCTCGACCAGAGAGAGGAACGCTGTGCCGAGGTTCTAGATATGCAGATCTGCGCCCTTAGCCAGCGCCTCAATCACATCGGCACACGCACTGCCGTCGTCGGCATCTCGGGGGGGCTAGATTCGGCTCTTGCCCTCCTCGCCACGGTGGCTACATTCGATTTCCTAGGCCTAGATAGGAGTGGTATCATAGGCGTCACCATGCCTGGCCCTGGCACCTCGCAGCGCACACATACCAATGCGCATACCCTAATGCAGGCACTTGGTATCACTATCCGCGATATAGACATTACAGCCGCGATAGGCCAGCACTTCCGTGACATCAACCACGACTCCAGCGTGCACGATACGACCTATGAAAACAGCCAAGCACGTGAGCGGACACAGATACTTATGGATATAGCCAATCAAGTGAATGGCATAGTAATAGGCACTGGCGACCTATCGGAGCTAGCCCTCGGATGGTGTACCTATGGAGGCGACCACATGTCGATGTATGCGATCAATAGCGGGCTACTCAAGACGTCTATACAGCATATCGTGCGCTATGTAGCGAGTACGAACCGCTTCGGCACGGAGGTAAGTGCTGTGCTGGCAGACATCCTCGATACGCCTATTAGCCCCGAACTAAAACCAAGTACCGAGGGTGAACTAACTCAGCGCACCGAGGACGTCGTCGGGCCCTATGAGCTACACGACTTCTTCATGTACAACTTCCTTGCCTATGGCTACACGCCCAGCAAGATACACTACCTAGCAAGCGTAGCGTTTGCCGACAAATACACGTTGGTAGAGATCAAGCGATGGATGCGGGAGTTTTATCGCCGCTTCTTCGCTCAGCAGTTCAAGCGCAACTGTATGCCCGACGGCCCCAAGGTTAGCCGCATCAGCCTCTCTCCTCGAGGCGACTGGCGTATGCCTAGCGATGCCGTAGCCAAGGGTTGGCTTGAGGAGATCGAGCGACTACCTGAGAAGTAATAGGATAGGTACATACCACAAGCACGACACCCTCGTAGATATAGTTCTACGAGGGTGTCGTGCTTGTGGTATGAGCGAGAGGAGAGCTACTCCTCGAGGTACCAGCGATAGAGGCGTGCTATACCCTGCTCGAGCTCTACCGTGTGGTGCCAGCCGAGCCGATGCAGACGACTGGGATCGGTGAGCTTGCGCATGGTACCATCGGGCTTGGTCGTATCGAAGCGTATCTCTCCCTCGAAGCCAACCTCCTGTCTAATCAACTCGGCGAGCTCTGCAATGCTGAGGTCGATACCGGTGCCGATGTTGATATGGCAGTTGCGCACCTCGCCCTTGGTTGGTTTAAGATCCTCGAAGTCTACATGCTGCATCAGATGCAGGCAGGCCGCGGCCATATCCTCGCTCCATAGAAACTCACGCCTAGGGAGTCCCGTACCCCAGAGTACAACGCCCGTACCCGACACACCATAGTGCTCATGCAGAGCCCTAGCTATCGCCTCATTATCTAGAGTATCCACGTCGGGCAGGTGCCTAAGCGGGCGCAGGGCTAGGTCTCGCCGTACGATCTCCCACTGCCCTAGGCGCAGGGCCTTGGCTAGGTGCATCTTGCGCACCATGGCTGGGAGGACGTGGCTATGATCGAGGTCAAAGTTGTCTCGTGGCCCGTACAAGTTGGTGGGCATACAGGCGATGAAGTTAGTCCCATACTGTAGGTTGTAGCTCTCGCACATCTTGAGCCCAGCTATCTTGGCGACGGCATAGGGCTCATTGGTGTACTCTAGAGGTGAGGTGAGCAGACAGTCCTCACTCATAGGCTGAGGAGCCTCGCGAGGGTAGATGCAGGTGCTACCGAGGAAGAGGAGCTTGCGTACACCACAGCGGTGGCTCTCGCTCATGACGTTGAGCTGTATGGCGAGGTTGCGAGTGATGAAGTCGGCTCGCATCGTATGGTTAGCCATAATGCCCCCCACGTATGCAGCAGCGAGGAAGACGTACTCGGGGCGTTCGTGCTCGAAGAAAGCACGTACAGCGACTGCATCCACGAGGTCGAGCTCGGCATGAGTTCGCCCTATGAGGTGTGTATAGCCAGCCTTCTCGAGGGCATGCCATATAGCAGAGCCTACGAGCCCTCGGTGTCCTGCGACATAAATCTTGGCGTCTAGCTCCATAGGGCTCATTCGTAGTAGTTCTTGATAGCGAAGCCGCCTGCCTGTAGGTAGGTATCTTTCTTCATCAAGCGTACATCACTCTGCATCATATCGGCCACGATATCGGGGAGCTGATACTCTGGCTTCCAGCCGAGCTTCGTCATTGCCTTGGTTGGGTCACCGAGCAGTAGGTCTACCTCCGTGGGGCGGAAATAAGCAGGATCGACCGCTACGACTTCCTGCCCTATGCGACGCTTAATAGCCTCGAGATACTCTATACCTACCGCCGTAGCGAAGCGATCGGCATCTACTGCTACTAGGCGCCCTACTTCACTCACTCCCTCACCCTCGAAGGCCACAGTGATGCCGACCTCGGCAAAGGCGAGTCGTGTGAACTCACGCACCTCTGTCGTGTGGCCAGTGGCTACGACGTAGTCGTCGCCCGTGGGCTGCTGTAGGATGAGGTGCATCGAGCGTACATAGTCCTTGGCATGCCCCCAGTCTCGCTTGGCCGAGAGGTTGCCGAGATAGAGCTTGCCTAGTAGCCCTAGGGCGATACGGCTAACGCTACGTGTGATCTTGCGCGTTACGAAAGTCTCGCCACGCAGAGGTGACTCGTGATTGAATAGGATGCCGTTGCTAGCATGCATGCCGTAGGCCTCTCGATAGTTGACCGTAATCCAGTAGGCGTAGAGCTTGGCACAGGCATAGGGGCTACGGGGATAGAATGGTGTTGTCTCCCTCTGAGGCACCTCCTGCACTAGGCCGTAGAGCTCGCTAGTGGAGGCCTGATAGATACGAGCCCTGTGCTCGAGACCGAGTAGACGTACAGCCTCTAGTACTCGTAGGGTACCGATAGCATCCACATCGGCTGTGTACTCGGGGCTCTCGAAGCTCACCTTGACGTGGCTCATGGCACCGAGGTTGTAGATCTCATCGGGCTGTACCTCCTTGATGATGCGGGTGATGTTCATCGAGTCGGATAGATCGCCATAGTGCAGGAAGAAGTTGCGGTTCTCCTCATGCGGATCTTGGTAGAGGTGGTCTATGCGCTGGGTGTTGAACAGCGAGCTACGACGCTTGATGCCATGTACCTCATAGCCTAGGCGTAGCAAATATTCCGATAGGTATGCGCCATCTTGGCCCGTTACCCCCGTGATCAATGCTTTCTTCATCTCCTATCAATACTTATTATTCAGCCTCTACCACAGCTGGCTCATCGGGCCATGGTATCGGGCGCATCCTTTGTTTGCAATTCTGACTACAAAGATACGGTACAATCCGAGATCTAGTGCAATGTCTCTAAGGGTGGCGAGAGCAGAGGGAGAGCAAAGGGAGCACATGGAGAAGATACACTCTAGAGACGGTATCCAACCTTCGTCTCGGCAGGTATAGGGCTGACGCATTTTCCCCCTAGGGCGAACGAGGCGTTCGCCCTAGGGGGAACACCTCGTTCACCCTAGGCTTTTTTGACGACCAGCTATAGGGCTAACTTATTTCTAGTACTTTCCCCCTGTCGGCCGATATGCAGTCTCCACTTCAGTCAATATTAATAGCTATATTTGCTGTACGATTAGGATACGAAAACTGAACTATGTGCGAGCATCTGCCCCAGAGATGCTCTGTATGACGAAATGAAGCTATTCTCTCTTCCCGTTAGGGCATTGTGCCACGCAGGCGTGGTATCCCTAGTAGCCGTACTAGGCCTAAGTGCCTGCCAAGGCCGAGGCCAAGCAAGCTCCACAGCCCATAAAGCCTCGACCGAAGTCGATAGCCTTGACTTCGCCCACGAGGTGCAGGTAGAGCATGCCGTGGGCTTCGATGTGGTCAATCATACCAAGTACAAGGAGCTTATCCTCTTTACCCCTGGGGCGACCGATACCCTCGCCTCCTATATCCTCTACCCACGAGGAGAGGAGCGACCCGAGCTAGGGCGTACCCCTTCGGCCTACATCAGCGTACCCTGCCAGAGGCTCGCCTGCCTCACCTCTACCGAGGTGGGAGCACTACCGATACTAGACCTCTGCGATAAGCTCGTAGCATGCACCAATCTCGACTACATCAGCGATAGCACCATACGGCAGCGCATCGAGGCAGGCCAGGTCGAGGAGATAGGGCGTGGCATGAGTCGTAGCATCGAGCATCTCATCGGGGTACGCCCCGATGTGCTACTCCAGGATCTCTACAGTGCTACAGACAAGGATCAAGATCTCGTAGCCTCGGGTATCAACATCGTCTACTACAACAACTGGAAAGAACAAAGCCTCCTAGGACGCGCCGAATGGCTCAAAGTGATCGGGCTGCTCTTCGGACGTAATAAGCTAGCCGACGAAGCCTTTGCTCAGATGACACGCCGATACCAAGAGGTCAAGCATCTAGTCGCCTCTGAGGGAGATACTATCGAGGTGCTCTATGGGCAAGACTACAAGGGGCTATGGTACGTGCCTGGCGAACACTCGTACGTCACGCAGATGCTGTCGGATGCCGGTCTGGTCTACGACTGCATCAAGGGGCAAGTGGACAGCAAACCGATGAGCTTCGAGTATATCTTTGGCCGGCATAGGCACAAGAAGATATGGCTAACGATGCCTGTAGGGCCGATATGCACCCTAAAGCAATTCTTGGAGCTTAACGAACGCTATGCCGACCTTGACGCTACCCAGATAGGGCGCGTATGGGCCGACAACAAGCGTCTCAACGCACGTGGAGGCAACGACCTGTGGGAGAGTGGGCTCTATCACCCCGACCTCATACTCAAGGATCTCGTCAAGATATCACGTCCACATCTACTACCCGACTACCCGACCACCTATTGGCAAGAGCTTGAGCGATGACGTTACGCACCCGACTAATCTTGATCGCCCTAGGGCTACTTGTCGCCCTTGCTTTCGTTCTCGATCTGATGTGGGGAGCGGTAGCTATATCACCTAGCGATGTATGGCGTGCCTTGGTCGGTACCGACGGTGAGAGCACAGCATCCTACATCGTACACCATGTGCGCCTGCCCAAGGCCCTCACAGCCCTCATCTCAGGAGCTGGTATAGCTATCGCTGGGATGCAAATGCAGAGCCTATTTCACAATCCTCTAGCCGACACATCTATCCTAGGGATCAATAGTGGTGCAGGGGTAGGGGTCGCAGTGTACACCATGGCCTATACCCTCTTTCCCTCGGTAGGTCTCTTCGCCAACGGAGTGTCCACGTGGGGTATCATCGCCTCTGCGTGCATAGGTGCTCTAGTGGTGCTCCTGCTCATTGTCGCTGTTGCTAGCAGGGTGAGGCAGGTCATCTCACTGCTCATCGTGGGCGTTATGGTTGGGTTCTTGGCAAGTGCGCTTATCTCTATCTTGCAGTTTGTCAGCGATGAAGAGGCTCTCAAGACCTATCTGCTGTGGTCCTTTGGCAGTGTCTCCTCTACCACTTGGAGCCAGCTACAGATCCTGCTACCCCTCGTGGCTCTAGGGCTCCTAGTCTCCCTCGCTATGCCCAAGCCCATGAATGCCCTTGCTCTAGGCGAGCGTTATGCCCGATCGGTAGGGATCAACGTCGGGGCTGTACGCCTCATACTCATAGGGATCACCAGCCTCCTCGCTGGGAGCATCACGGCCTTCACAGGGCCTATCGCCTTCCTTGGCATCGCTGTACCTCACTTCGTACGCCTCTTGGTACGTAGCTCCGACCATCGTGCACTCATCCCTGCTACCATGCTCTCAGGTGCTCTGCTTCTGCTCGTATGCGATATGCTCACACAGCTACCGGGGTATGGCGTCGCACTACCTATCAACGCCCTTACATCGCTCATTGGAGCCCCGGTGATCATCGGTATCGTGATGCGTAGTAGCTCCGCCCGCTCTACTCTATAAACCAGCCAAGATGATGCCTCCCAGTCACAACGGTCTATACATGCACCGACTCTCGACGGGCTACCGCCTGCCTCGAGGAGGCGAACGCATCGTATCGCAGGAGCTCTCAGGGACTATAGCTCCGAGCGAACTCGTCATGCTGATGGGGCCCAATGGCAGTGGCAAATCGACCCTCATGCATACGATAGCAGGTCTGCTACCAGCTCTATCGGGGCAGGTCTTGGTAGGTGGGCACGACCTCACTACCCTCAGGCCTAGAGCACGTGCACAGCTCCTAAGTCTAGTGCTCACCGAGCGCATCGCTACCGACAACATGACGGTGCTCGATGTAGTACGCATAGGCCGATACCCCTACACTGGCAATCTAGGTAAGCTAAGCCATAGTGATGAAGCCATAGTGCACGAGGCTATAGACCAATGTTGGCTCCAAGGCATGGAGCATAGGCTACTGACTGAGCTAAGTGATGGCGAACGGCAACGAGCCATGATAGCCCGAGCTCTAGCCCAAGAGACACCTCTGATACTCCTCGATGAGCCAACGGCACACCTCGACCTCTCTGCTCGCCTAGAGGTTGTCCTGATGCTAAGGCGTCTCGCCAGAGAGACGGGGCGTAGCATCCTCGTCTCCACCCACGAGCTCGATCTTGCGCTTAGCTGGGGCGACACCATCTGGCTCATGGATCGCACAGGGAGCCTCCATATGGGTGTTCCCGAGGACGTTGCCCTAAGTGGGATGCTTGAGCTCGCTTTCGGCAATGATAGGCTTACCTACAGCATAGAGCGTGGCGAGTTTGCCATTCGTGCCGAGCATACACGCCTCATCGCCCTAGAGGGGGAGGGGGTGAGCTATCTGTGGGCCTCTCGCGCACTCTCGCGCCAAGGCTATCGTATAGAGCCCTACCAAGGTAGGCACCTCCCCCTAGTACGCGCCTATGCCGATCGCTGGGAGCTCACCACCTCTAGGGGAGTTTGGCAGGCCTACAGCATCGGCGAGCTACTCGCTCTCCTTGCCCAGCACACCTGAGGGGGGCTTCCTCTCCTCCATCTTCCCCTACCCCTTGGCCCTCCACTACAGCATCTAGAGAGGCTCACAGAGGGCAGCGCACCTGCCTTAATAAAGAATGCCCCGATCGACTATGGCATCGATCGGGGCATTCCTCATCTATAGAGCTCGCTAACTACTATTATGGGGGCGTAATAGCGGATGTGTTCACCGCATTCATCGTACGGATATAGATCGGGGTATGGCTATCTAGATCGCGATGACGAATACGTATCTCGACCATCTCGCCAGGGAGCAGGTCGAGGAGGTTGTCGCTAAGGCGTGTGGCATGCAGGGGTACCTCGATGAGCAGATCCTTGAGTAGAGTCTCGGCCTTGATGCGTAGCACAGCTTCACCCTTGCTCTGATGTATGAGCATCTGACGATAGCGAGCCTCAGGGAGGTGAAGCTCCTTGGTCTTGTGCGCATACCAGCGTAGCGATACCTCTCGCTGACCTGCAGAGAGCCGTAGGTCGAGTACTTTGCTCTGCGTATCGGTATCGAGGGTGAGATCACCAAGGCTGAGGGTAGCGAGTAGCTGTAGCCCATTGGGTGCTATAGGCCGTGTGGAGATACGCCGAGAGTACAGTGCCTTGCTCCTATCGAAGGCATGAACCGAGAGGTGTAGATGCCCTGCTTCTAGAGGTTCGAGACCATCGTAAGCCACATAGACGGCAAGAGTGTCGCCCGCCATACGCTTCGCCACGAGAGCTAGAGGCGCGTTGGCTCGACGCATAGCATAGTGCATTGCCTTGTACGAGCCATAGTAGTCCACACTGCTCCACGACACGGCAGGCCAGGTATCGTTGAGCTGCCAATAAAGTGCCCCCATACATACAGGTCTCTGGCTACGCAGGGTGCGCACGACGTGCTCCATACCTCGAGCCTGTAGCACCTGCCCCACGTAAACGAAGTCCTCAAAGCGCTCGGGGATCACATAGTCGCGTTGCATATATTCACGGATAAGGCCATTGCCCGTAGACGCCTTCTGATGCAGGTGCATTACCTCTGTTTCTAGCCCATAGTCTTCGGGCTGGGCAAAGCTCGCAATGCTGTGCATAGAGGGGAAAGACTGGAAACCAAACTCGCTGACAAAGCGCATCTGTTTGTCCTCAAAAGTCTCGAAAGGCTGACGCCCATACCACAGCCCCCAGTAGTGTGCATCGCCATGCCCCCACGTGGCAGGGCGGCCCCAGTTGGCGACAATAGGCGAGCTATGCACATACCCATGCTCGGGTGCGTAGGTCGCTACCACCTCGGCGAGGAGACCACGAAAGAGAGGATCGTAGCCATCGGCCATTTGCCGATACTGCCACTCGGCATACTTGCGTTGCCATCCCCAGTACTTGAGTGCCTCCTCGACCTCATTGTTGCCACACCATAGCGCGATACTAGGGCGATGGCGCAGACGCTTGACCTGATATATAGCCTCCTGCCTAACGCTGGACAAGAAGTGGGCATCACTAGGGTAGGCAGTACAAGCAAACATAAAGTCTTGCCACACGAGGATCCCTCGCCGATCGGCCTCGTCATAGAAGCGGTCGTCCTCATAGATACCGCCACCCCATACACGTATCATGTTCATCTCGGCAAACTCTATATCGTCAAAGAGACGCGTAAAGTAGGCCTCGCCACGACGCGTGAGGATCTGATCCCCTGGGATATAGTTAGCCCCCTTGGCGAATAGAGGACGCTTATTGACCTCAAAGTAGCATGAAGTTCCCCATTGGTCTGGCTCCTGTATCAGGTGTAGCTCGCGTATCCCGATGTGCTTGCGATGTACATCAAGGATCTGCCCCATGGCGTCTAGGAGCTCGACCTCCAGTGTATATAGGTAGGCATCGCCCCATCCTCTTGGCCACCAAAGGCGAGGCTTATCAAGGAGCAAAAGGTGTCTGCCAGAGGAGACGAGAGTATCGCTCGTCGCTACAGCTCGCCCATGAGCCTCGAGCAGGCGAGCACGTGTACGATACGGCCCTTGCCCCCAGCTATCTATCCGTGGTAATACCGAGATCTCGGCACGCTGTGCCTGCCCATCGCCCGACCAGTGGATAGAGGTGGCTACAGCTACCTCCTCCACACGAGCCTGAGTATAGCATTCCAAGCGTACGGGTAGCCAAATACCCATCGTTACGAGACGCATGCCCCAGTCCCAGCCATAGTGGTAGGGGGCTTTGCGCGTATAGGGGCTGTATCGTGGCGTAGCATGGTCGTTGTCTGCGGGGTAGTCGAAGCCTGTCGATAGATATCGCCCATGAGCCTCTCTGAGAGGCGACTTGATATGCACCACGAGCCTATTATCTCCCAAGCGTAGCCTATTGGTAACGTCAATACGATAGCCTACGAACATATTGTCGGTCTGAGCTATACGCTCTCCCCCTAGGAATATATCTGCATAGGTATCGATACCCTCGAAGACTAGGTGATAGCGCACATCGGCACCACGGGGCATAGAGTTATCAAGATGTATCGTCGTGGTGTAGAGCCAATCGTGCTCCGACGGCCACTGCACGAGCCGTTCATTGTCTCTGTAGTGTGGATCGGGGAGTTGTCCATGAGTGATCAGATCACCCTGTACCACCGAGGGTACCCTACAGGGATAGCTAACACTATCGCCAAGGCGCTGATAGACCCAGTTGTGTAGCATACGTGTAGTACGCTGTTGCCCTATAGCACTACCAGCAAGCCCCATCAGTACTGCCGCCATATAGAGTGCTCGTTTGATATTCATAGTCTGCTATTATCATCATATCTATTGTACGACAAAGATAACGCCTTTCCTCTCTCCAACCTAGCAAAGCAAGCGGCTGAGCTGTAGATAGTACAGCTCAGCCGCTTGCCTGATCGGGTCTAGCTAGCCCTAGTGGAGCGACACCCAGCGCACATAGGCAAAGTCCATTCGATGAGGGAGCTCTGCATGGCTAGGCAGGATACGGATACCGTATTTGTAGCTACCAGGGCGAGTGTTGGTCAGCTTGAGGGTGTAGGTCTCGCGGCGACCCTCGCTAGAGGCTAGCGTCAGAGGCTGTACCTCCACGAGTCTGAGACGCCCAGCTTCGTCAGGGGCTGCCACTACGAGCTCTACATCGAGGGCACATGTCAGCTGGCCTCGATCGAGCGTCAGGCGGATCTCTTCCTCACTACCTATAGAGCGTCCACCGCTCTGTAGCCCGAGTAGGTTGCCATCCTCGATAGAGAGGACGCTAAGCTCCCCCCAGTGCTGAGCCACGCCTTGCTTCCATGCCACCAGCTCTCGAGCTATAGCGTTGGCATCGGCATGTAGGCGAGCCGAACGCTTGGCCAGCTTGCAGTAGAAACGCTCGAAGTAGTCGTCCATCATACGACGCATGGTATAGTGGGGAGCGATAAAGTTGAGTGATCTGCGCACCACATTGATCCACTCCTCACTGTAGGGCTTACCCTCTCTGTTCTCGAAGTATAGAGGGCATATCTCACGCTCTAGCATATCGTAGATAGTCGTAGCATCGAGCTTGTCTTGCAGAGCCTGGTCAGCGAATGTACGCTTGTCAGTAAGAGCCCAGCCTGCACCCTCGCGATAGCCCTCGTACCACCAGCCATCGAGGACGCTGAGGTTGAGGACACCATTCATCTCGGCCTTCTCGCCCGAGGTACCTGAGGCCTCTAGAGGGCGTGTAGGGGTGTTCATCCAGATATCTACCCCAGAGATCAGCTTGGAGGCGAGACGCATATCATAGTTCTCGAGGAAGATGATCTTGCCTAGGAACTCGGGCCTACGGCTAATCTCTAGAATATGCTTGATGAGGCCCTGACCTCCACCATCGGCAGGATGCGCCTTGCCTGTGAAAAGGAACTGCACAGGGTACTTGGGGTTGTTTACGATGCGATTGAGGCGCTCGAGATCTGTGAAGAGCAGGTGTGCACGCTTGTAGGTAGCGAAGCGACGCCCGAAGCCGATTAGCAGAGCATTGGGGTTGATGCCATCGAGGATCATCTTCGTGCTCTCGGGGTCGCTACTATTGCGTAGCCAGCGGTCGCCATAGTAGCCACGGATATAGTCGATGAGGTGTAGCTTGCGCACCTGATGCGTCTGCCAGAGCAGCTCCGAGGGGACAGCGTTGATCTTGCTCCACACCTCCTCCTCGGTCTGATGCTGCACGAAGTCCTTGCCAAAGGTCTTGAAATAGAGATCTTGCCACTCGGGGGCCGCCCACGTAGGTAGGTGTACTCCATTGGTAACGTACCCCACATGTAGCTCCTCGGGGAAGAAGCCTTTCCATACAGGAGCGAACATGTCCTGCGACACCGTACCATGTAGCTTGCTCACGCCATTGGCCTCCTGGCAGGTATTGAGAGCAAAGGTGCTCATCGAGAACTTCTCATCGCTACCAGGCGTCTCTCGACCCATATCCATGAATTCCTGCCAGCTGATGCCCAGCCTCTGAGGCACGTGTCCTAGATACTTGCCCATTAGATCCTCGGCAAAGTAGTCATGCCCTGCGGGTACTGGCGTATGTACCGTATAGAGCGACGATGAGCGCACGAGCTCCAGTGCTAGGTCGAAGGGCAAGCCCTCTCCCTCTACATAGTCGAGCAGACGCTGTACATTCATGAATGCAGCATGCCCCTCGTTCATATGATAGACTTCGGTCTTGATGCCTAGCTTATTGAGTAGCAGTACACCGCCTATACCGAGCAGATATTCTTGCTTCATGCGGTTCTCCCAGTCACCACCATAGAGCTGGTGTGTGATGAAGCGATCCCACTCGCTATTCTGCCCGAGATCAGTGTCGAGTAGATAGAGAGCGATGCGCCCCACATCTACACGCCACACATGGCTGTAGACCATATGCCCCGAGTAGGGCACCTCGAGTACGAGAGGTGTACCATCGTCATTGAGCACCTGTGAGAGGGGGAGCTGGGTGAAGTCTTGGGGCTCGTACTTAGCCAGCTGTTGTCCGTCGGGGCTAAGGGCCTGCGTGAAGTAGCCATAGCGATACAAGAACCCCACGGCAGTGAGGCGCACATTGCTGTCGCTAGCTTCCTTAAGATAGTCTCCAGCGAGCACCCCTAGGCCTCCAGAGTATATCTTGAGTATATTGGTAAGTCCATACTCCATGCTGAGGTAGGCTACCGAGGGGCGAGTGCTATCGGCAGGCTCGCTCATATAGGCACGCCAGTCGGCATAGACGTCATCGATCTGTGCGAGTAGGGACTTGTCGGCACATATTGCCTTGATCTGCTCGGTCGTTAGGAGGCGGGTTAGGAGTACGGGGTTGCCTTCGGTAGCCTCCCACAGCTCGGGAGACAGGGCCTTGAATAGGTTCTGAGCCTTGGGCGACCATACCCACCAGAGGTTGTGTGTCAGTTCGTCTAGCTTCTTGAGCTCTTGGGGGAGCTTGGCATAGGTATAGACATCTGTCCACACCGCTTCATTCGCTTGTTTGGATGTAATCATCTCCTTGTTTTATGTCCGTTATCTATGTTGGGAGATGCCTTGTGGGGCATCATCTTCGCTCCATCGCCTACGCCAGCTAATCTCCTAGCATAGGCAAATTTGGAGCCACAAAGATAACACTTTCCACTCAAACAACGCACGGCCCTCTGCTCGGGCAGGTATCCTAGCCTCTAGGGCCCATACAGCTACCGGCGTACAAGCACAGAGGCTGCACCGATATAGGGTACAGCCTCCGTGATGATCTAGAGTAAGTCTCTCCAATGCCCAATATCTACGACTGCTGTCGTAGCAGGGCAATCTTGTCGTCCAGCAGAGCCAACTCTTCCTCTAGGGCCTGGCGTTTGCGCTCCACATCCTTGAGTAGGGCACTAGCCCCCTTGCTACTGACACTGAGGAAGCTCAGGTTGTTGTCGTAAGTCTGTATCTCGCTACGCAGACGCTCACGGATGCGCTCCATACGCTGTAGCTCGCTCTGTAGCCCTCCCTTCTTGGAGGCTATATCCTTGAGCCCAGCAGAGTAGCCGTCGAGACGACGCTGCGAGCGTGAGCTACGCAGACGCCCATAGAGCTCGTCAAGGAGTGCCTTGTGCTCGGTATTGAGGGCATCTTTCTCGCTGTAGGGCACATGACCTATCGCCTGCCACTGGTGGCCTAGAGCTTTGAGCCTATCCGACAGCCCATCCGTTTCTTCCTCGGCCTGTAGGGCACGTAGCTCCTCTAGTATGGCACGCTTGGCCTTGAGGTTGGCATGCTCTTGGCCTCGCTTGCCACCTCCCTGCGCTTTCTTGCGCTCAAAGAAGGTGTCGAAGCATTCACGGAACTCTTTCCATAGGCTTTGGCTATACTTCTGAGGTATCGCTCCTATCTTCATCCACTGCTGTTGTAGCTCCTTAAGGGCCTCGGTGGCTTTATCCCACTCAGTGCTATCGCGTAGCTCCTTGGCACGTGCTAGCAGAGCTCGCTTAGCCTCTAGGTTGGCGTCTTGTTCGCTGGCAGTACGAGAGTAGAACTCGCTCTTGAGCTGAAAGAACGCATCCATACCTGCACGTAGCCGTTGGAAGATCTTGTCGTTATCCCTACGCCCAGCGTGCCCTATGCTCTTCCACTCAGCTTGCAGAGCTTTCACCTGTTCGGTCAGCTCTTCCCAGCCCTTGCGTTTGCTTGGCAAGGCTCCCGTGAGGATAGCTTCGAGGCGAGCCACGATAGCCTGCTTAGCATCGAGATTGGTCTGCTCACTGGTGCGCTTCTGATCTTGATACTCCTGATGACGACGATAGATGGCACTAGAGAGCTCTTTGTACTCCGACGAGATCTCCTGGCGCAGATCACGAGCCACAGGGCCGAGGTCGTGCCAGCGTGCCGCGAAGGCGTTCATCTGCTTGAGTGCATATATAGGATCGGGATGATCGACCAGTGGACGTAGCTCGTCAATGATGGCACGCTTGGCCTCCAAGTTCTTGCGAAAATCGTATTCACGTAGCTCCTCATTGATATTCTTGAGCTCATAGAAGCGATCACGCAGAGGGGCATAGACCTTGCGCAGTCGGCTCTCATCTTGAGGATTGAGCGGACGGAGGCTCTCCCACTGCTCTCGGATCTGATGAAACTCATCATATACCTTGCGAAACTCCTCCCCACTCTCCAGCAGAGCCTCTAGGCGTACCAGCAGAGCTTCTGCACCCTGCCTATTGCTCTCATACAGGGCCTCTTGTGCCTCTACACGCTTGCGATCGAGCTCTCGAAACTGTGCCAAGAGGTCGTTCATACGCTCCTCCTGGATCTCGGCCTGCTCTAGCTCGGCCTTATCGCCCGACTGAGCCAACTGCTCTTTCTTGGAGTAGAATAACGCCTTGAGCCTATCGATTTGCTTACGCTCAGGGAGCTGATCGGCCTGTAGTAGCACAGCGATCTGCTCTACGACTTGTCCTGCGGAGAGGTTAGCTACAGAGGGCTCTATCGAAGCCTCTGCCTGCTGACGAGCATCGTTGTCGAGCTCGGGGGTCTGTGGAGTTAGTGCATCCATCATTACTCAAATATTTACTGATTAGGAACTCTACCTAAATACTATGCACAAAATAAATGATTATTTTGGTAAAATCCAACTATCTCACCACAAAAAATCGCCCCCAAAGCCAATCTCCATACCCTCCTCGACCGGCTATACCCCAACTCAACCACAACAAGCCCACGAAATTACATAGATCAAGGCTAGACCGATTATCGCGGGGCATAGGGAGGTCTGCCATCAAGGAGAGCAATGACCTCCCTAGTCGATATTCAATGATCGCCTCGGCCGATATTCAATGATCGCCTTCGTCGATATTGAATGTTGACCTTAGGAAGTGTTGAGGGATGCTGAGCCTTGGCCTAGACTTTGACATTCTCATGAGGGGAGATTTGGAGGATTGAGAATTGTGTGCTAAATTTGCACTGCAATAGCAAGGAGACAACGACCTCCACAGCTTGCGGAAGTAGCTCAGTTGGTAGAGCATAACCTTGCCAAGGTTAGGGTCGCGGGTTCGAGTCCCGTCTTCCGCTCTAATAAGTCTCGGGACGTTCGTCTCGGGACTTTGTTCGTTTATTCGTATCTTCGTTGCGTATGATGCAGATAGAGCTCAACCAAATGCCATTCTACGCCTATCATGGTGTCCTAGAGCAGGAACGCTGTGTGGGCAATCACTTCTGCGTGTCTATCAACGCAGAGGTTGATGCCATGCGTAGCACCTACACCGATGCTCTAGAGGATACGATCAGCTATGCCGACCTATACGCCTCGGTGCAGGACGAGATGAGCCAGCCATCACAGCTACTGGAGCATGTAGCCGGACGCATAGCATGCCGTCTGTTTGCCGACTTCCCTCGTATTACGCGCCTGCGTATCCAGCTAACCAAGCACAATCCTCCCATCCTTGGCGAGGTGCCATCGGCCTCTGTAATCCTAGAGGTAACACCGCAAGACCTTCGGCTCTGCTAACATTGACATCGCTATATCTCTTTATACATCAACCAACCTCTACTATGAGCAGAAGACGACGACTAGCCTCAAGCTCCAAGCGTAGGCGCAAGTGCCCACGCAAGCGAACAAAGGTATTCTGGGGCATCGCACTACTCAGTATCGCCACCCTGAGCGTGGTGCTGGCCCTACGCTGGCAGGCCTGGTTTGGCAATCGCCCCGAGCTCCCCTACTCCACTCCCGACACGATAGACCGCATCACTCTGACGACAGGACAGCACTTCGACAGCGAACGCACCGTATCGTGGCGCTGTGGCGAGGAGCTTCGCGACTCGTGGCTCGAGTACACAGCCCTCAATACGATGGGCGAGGAGACGACTTGGTACAGCCTACCAGCTCGCGGTGTACGCATCGAGACACGCAGTGGCAAAGGCTGCTTCTACACCGCCTCTATCCATGGACTCAAGGCTGGGCATAGCTACCTCTATCGGGTCAAGACTGGAGCACAGCAATCGCCGACCTATCGGATAAGCATGCCGAGTAGGCTCGATAGCGTCAATCGCTTCGTCTACATAGGCGACGTGCAAGATCAGACAGGGGAGATGAGCCTCCGCCTCTTCTCTACCCTACGTGATAGCGTTGCTCCTGCCTACAGGCCTCACTTCGTAGCGGGTGTAGGAGACCAAATAGATGGGCCAGCCGACGAATACTGGACGATCTGGTATCGCGCCCTAGGGCAGTGGCCAGCCACGATGCCCATGCTCTTCGCTACGGGCAATCACGAGTACCTCAAGCGTGGCTTCATGCGCGAGCTCGACCCTCGCTGGGTAGCGCAGTACAACTTCCCCGACAATGGCCCCGAGGGGTTCGAGCGCAGGAGCTACTATGTAGACCTTCCCTTGATGCGCTTCATCGTACTAGACACCAACGACATCAACGACGTTATGGCTATTGTACGCCACAGATCGTGGCTGGCGAGTGCTCTGCGCTCGTCGGGTCAGCCTTGGCAGGTGGTAATGTTTCACCATGCTATCAAGTGCGTCCGTGAGGGGAGGCGCAATCTGGTGATGAGCACCTTCTTTCGCTCTATCCTTGAGGACAATGGAGCCGACCTCGTACTACAAGGGCACGACCATGCCTACTCTCGCATCACCACCAAGGCACCCAGTGGAGCCCTGCATACGCCCATGTATGTGATCAGCACGAGCTCGCCCAAGCTGTATGCCAACGAGTTTGATCCCGTACACGATCGGCTAGGCTCGGGGCTACAGCTCTACCAGCTGATCGATGTACACCCCGATCACATACGCTACCGGTCGTATCAGTACAGCGGAACCCTCTACGATGAGGTCGCCATACACCATGCAGGTCAAGGGGCTAGTAGCCACCGCATAGAGGATCGGGCGGAGGCACTCCCAGAGCTCTTCCTATACGACCAGTTTCGCCCCAATAGCAAGGGTCAGAGGCAAGCCGAGGCCTATCGGCAGGCTGTGGAGGAGCGTCGCCGAGATAGAGCCAACCGACCCTCTTCATCCAAGAAATTAAAGCAATGAATAGCAACCTCATACATAAGTTCGTCTGCCTCCTAGGGCTCGTCCTCTTAGTACTCCTACCACACCAGCTGGTAGCCCAAAGAAATACCCTGCCCGACACCCTCAGCTCAGGTGCCGTCATGAGCATCCTAGTAGCAGAGCCTAGCCCTACAGAGGTGTACACACTGTATGGGCATGCAGGCTTTAGAGTACAGGATCAGGCGGCAGGTATAGACATCACGTTCAACTACGGCATCTTCGACTTTGGTGATAGCGACTTGGAGTTCCTTGCACGCTTCGTCAAGGGGCAGACAGACTATGTCGTAGCCCCCATGCATACGATGAGCTACATGGAGGAGTATCTCGGGCGTGGTAGCCAAGTTACTGAGCTCGTTCTCAATATGAACGAGCTGGAGCAGGCCCGTGCATGGAGTTATCTACTCTGGAATATCCGCCCCGAGAACCGCACCTACCGCTATAGCTTCTTCTACGACAACTGCGCCACACGTCCCCTAGCGATCTTCGCTGGCTCCATAGCCAACACCCTACCTCATCACACCTCGACCAAGCCAAGCGACACCTACTGTAGGCTGGAGCTAGAGCTACCTATGGGAGCTGACTCGCTCCAGACCTGGCGCAGTGCTATCAACCGCCTAGAGGGAGGGTATCCGTGGCTCGTGCTAGGCACCGACCTTGGCCTAGGTGCTGAGACCGATGCTGTGATGTCTACGAGCGATAGAGCCTTTCTTCCCAACGAACTTATCGGCCTGCTCATGCAGAGTAGTATATCTACCTACGATGCCATTAGCCCCGATAGCCTACTCATATCGCGCGATAGGGCTGTGCTAAAGATCAATCACTATGGTGTCCCCTCGGCCCCACCTGCTCGGGCTATATGGAGCTACCTGTGGCATCCAACGACCATCTTCACCCTACTGCTCACGCTCGCTCTCCTGAGCCTGTATAGAGCCTATCGTAAGGGGACATATTGTCATGCCTTCCACTACAGCATGCTCCTAGCTACAGGGCTGGCTGGCTGCATCCTCTTCTACATCGCAGGGCTATCGGAGCATGCCCACCGCTGGCCCAACTACAACCTCTGGGTCATACACCCACTCCACCTACTAGCTCTACCTCTAATGGCTTTGGGAGGTCGATGGAGGCTGGGATATATCTATCATTTTGCTAACTTTGTAGCGCAATGCGCGTTTTTGGTCGTGGCACACTTCTTGCCTCAGCACTTCAACGTAGCAGTACACCTCGCCTCAGCCACGCTGGCGGTACTATCGCTAGCCTATATACTGGAGCATCGCTCTACACTCGGCAAGAGGAGAGAGACATCGACAAATGGAGCATCGTAGATTTAGAAGAGTATTACTATCCTCATTGGTGGCCCTAGTGGCGTGGCAAGTGCAGGCGGAGACCTCGCAGCTGCCACGCCTCGTGGTGTGTATCACCGTCGATCAGCTACGTAGCGACTACCTAGAGGAGCTACAACCCATGCTGGGTAGCCAGGGCATCAAGCTCATGCTCGATAGAGGGCACTATACGCGCGATGTGCGCTTCCCTCTCTATCAGATCAATGCGGCCTCGGCCGTTGCCTCCATCTTCACTGGCACCTACCCCAATGTCCACGGCATAGAGGCCCCCACAGTGTATCTGCGTGGTCAGCAACGCTCGCAGCCTATCTTCTGGGACGAGGCCTATCGAGGCAACTATACCCGCGATGCCCTCTCGCCCAATGCTCTGCTCGTAGGGACGCTAGGCGATCGCTTCAAAGAGGCGTCTAATGGCACCGCCCTCGTCTATAGCGTAGCACCCGATGCTGAGCAAGCACTCGTATCGGCCGGCACCCTAGCCGATGGTGCCTACTGGATCGACAATGCCATCGGCTCATGGTGTACGACGAGCTACTACCCTCAGATGCCTGCCCCTCTAGAGCAGTACAATAGATCGAGTGAGGGCCCCAACAAACGTCTCCTATCGGGCTCGATGCTATGGAAGCCTCTGCGCTCGTACAGCACACCACAGGTGAGCTTCTCTACTCGTAGTAAGGCTTTCGGCTATCGCTATCAGGGGGCAGATGCTCCACGCTTCAAGCAGGGGGCCTTGGTCAATGAAGAGATAACGACATTCGCCATACAGCTCATCGAGCATGCAGGCTACGAGCACCGCAAAGCCCCAGGACTACTCTCCCTCACCTACACTACCGCGCCACAGACTTCCGAGGAGCTGAGTGCCGAGGACATAGATACCTATGTGAGGCTCGACGAGCAGCTAGCACGCCTCCTAACGACGCTGGACAAAAAGATAGGGCTCGACAACTGCCTCATTAGCCTCTCAGGAACAGGCTACACGACCTACAAGCCCTATGCCAAGATGGCTCGCACTGGAGAAGCTCCCAAGCAGAGCCTATCGGTAGAACGCCTATCGGCCCTGACCAACATGTACCTGACAGCCGCCTACGGCGCAGGCGACTGGATAGAGGCCAATAGCAACGGACGCCTATACCTCAACCACAAGCTCATCGAGAACAAGAAGCTACGCATCGCTGATCTACAGAGCGAGGTGGCCGATTTCCTGAAGGCTGCCGATGGTGTCGGTGAGGCTTACTCTGCCCTAGCCCTACATCGTGGCCTATCGAGCGAGGAGGCAATACGCCTAGCGCAGTCGATACACAGCCGGTACGAAGCCGATGTCTACTGGACTCTCCTTCCTGGCTGGAGCGTGGAGGAGGCTTCCAAGCACCCACGCCTACAGCATATCTCTACAGCGATACCCTCTCCATTCATCATCATGGGCAGGGGGGTAGAGCTCCGCAAGCTAGCATTTGTCCCCACCGAGGCTAGAGATCTCGTGCGTGTCATCTGCTCGGTACTACGCATTCGCCCACCCAACGCCGCGCGATGAGCCACACGGAGAGCCAGCCTCTCCGATCATACGATCGCCCCTCACAGAGGGCTGGGGAGATCTCCCCTACCTATCATTTAGCAAATGAATACAATCAACATATGGGATTTTTAGATTTTCTGTCCAAGATATTTGGCAACAAGTCACAGCGAGACCTCAAGGAGATTACCCCTTGGGTAGACAAGGTCAAGGCTGTGTATGAGGAGATACAGACACTAAGCGATGACGAGATACGTGAGCGCACGGCAGAGCTACGCAAACGCATCCAGGACTATGTCGCTGAGGACAAGCGCGAGATAGAGGCTCTGCGTGCCTCTATCGAGGGCAAGGACCTCGATGAGCGCGAAGCTATCTGGCGCGAAGTAGACAAGCGCGAGAAGGCCGTGCTCGACAAGATGGAGGAGGTGCTTGACGAGATCCTCCCTCAGGCATTCGCTATCATCAAGGATACCGCACGTCGCTTTGCACAGAATAGTGAGATACGTGTACGGGCTACACAGCTCGACCGCGACCTAGCCGTTACCAAGGACTTCGTCTCTATCGATGGCGACACAGCCGTATATCGCAATCATTGGCTGGCTGGGGGCAACGAGCAAGCTTGGGATATGATCCACTACGATGTACAGCTCATCGGGGGTACAGTGCTCCACAAGGGCAAGATAGCCGAGATGGCGACGGGTGAGGGTAAGACGCTCGTGGCCACGCTACCCGTATTCCTCAATGCCCTTACAGGCAATGGCGTGCATGTCGTTACGGTCAATGACTATCTCTCCAAGCGAGATAGCGAGTGGATGGGGCCTCTGTACATGTTCCACGGCCTCACGGTAGACTGCATCGACAAGCACCGCCCCAACACCCCCGAGCGCAGAGCAGCCTACAATGCCGACATTACCTTCGGTACCAACAACGAGTTCGGTTTCGATTATCTGCGCGACAATATGGCCACTAGCCCCGAAGACCTCGTACAGCGCAAGCACAACTACGCTATCGTCGACGAGGTAGACTCGGTACTGATCGATGATGCTCGTACTCCCCTCATCATCTCTGGCCCTGTAGCACGAGGCGACCAACAGCTCTTCGAGCAGTTCTTGCCCAATGTGGAGCACGTCGTAGAGGCACAGAAGCGCCTCTGCCAGCAGCTACTCATCGATGCCAAGAAGAAGATCGAGAGCGTCGACAAGAAAGAGCAAGAAGAGGGCTACCTACTCCTCTATCGTGCATTCAAGGGAATGCCCAAGAGCAAGCCTCTGATCAAGTACCTGAGCGAACCTGGGATCAAGACAGGTATGCTCAAGACGGAGGAGTTCTATATCCAAGACAACATGCGCCAGATGCACATCGTTACCGACGAGCTATTCTTCGTCATCGATGAGAAGCAAAACAGCGTAGACCTCACTGACAAGGGGATCGACCTACTGACCCGAGGTACGGACGATAGCCAATTCTTCATCCTGCCCGACATCGCAGCACAGCTATCCGAGCTCGAGGGTGCAGGGCTCAGCACAGAGGCTCTAGCTGAGCGCAAGGAAGCCTTGCTCACCGAATACTCTATCAAGAGCGAGCGTGTACACACCGTCAATCAGCTCCTCAAGGCCTATTCGCTCTTTGAGAAAAACGATCAGTACGTAGTCATGGACGGCAAGGTGATGATCGTAGACGAGCAGACAGGGCGTATCATGGACGGGCGTCGCTATTCCGATGGGCTACATCAGGCTATCGAGGCCAAGGAGCGTGTTACCGTAGAGGCTGCCACCCAGACCTTCGCGACCATTACGCTCCAGAACTACTTCCGCATGTACCACAAGCTCGCAGGGATGACTGGTACGGCCGAGACCGAGGCAGGCGAGCTCTGGGATATCTACAAGCTCGACGTGGTAGTGATCCCAACCAATCGACCTATCGCCCGACACGACCTCAACGACCGTATATACAAGACCGTACGTGAGAAGTACAATGCAGTGATCGAGGAGATAGTACGCCTCGTAGGCGAGGGTCGCCCCGTCCTCGTGGGGACTACCTCGGTAGAGATCTCTGAGCTCCTAAGCCGCATGCTCAAGCTACGTGGCATCCAGCACAATGTCCTCAATGCCAAGCTACACCAAAAGGAGGCTGAGATCGTAGCCGAGGCTGGCCGTGCTGGTGTCGTTACGATAGCTACCAATATGGCTGGCCGTGGTACCGACATCAAGCTAACACCCGAAGTGAAGGCTGCTGGTGGACTAGCAATCATAGGTACCGAACGCCACGAATCACGTCGTGTAGACCGCCAGCTCCGTGGTCGATCGGGGCGTCAGGGCGACCCTGGTAGCTCCGTATTCTATGTGTCGCTCGAGGACCATTTGATGCGTCTCTTCGGCTCCGATCGCCTAGCCAGCATGATGGACAAACTTGGTCTGCAAGAGGGGGAGATGCTCGAGGCCAAGATGCTGACCAGTGCTGTAGAGCGTGCACAGAAGAAGGTCGAGGAAAATAACTTCGGTATCCGCAAGCGCCTACTTGAGTACGACGACGTAATGAACTCACAGCGTGAAGTGATCTACGGCCGTCGGCGCCATGCCCTAATGGGTGAGCGCATCGAGATGGACGTGATGAATACGATCTACGATGCGGGGCAAGCCCTGCTCGCGGCACATCATCCTGCTGGCGATTACTCTGGTTTCTGCATTGACTTGATGCGCACCATGGCTATCGAGTCGCCTTTCGATGAGGCGACCTTCCATAGTGGCAAGATAGACAAGCTTACCGACAGCCTCTACGACACCGCTATCGAGGTCTTCGATCGTCGCTCACGTGCCATCGCAGAGAAGGCCAACCCTGTGCTACAGCAGGTGTATGCCGAGGCTAGCGATCGCTTTGACCACATCGCCATCCCTCTCACCGATGGACGCATGGGTTACCAAATACGTTGCAACCTCAAGGAAGCTGCCGAAAGCCAAGGCAAGAGCATCATCAAGGACTTTATGAAGGTGCTCGTACTGCACCACATCGATGAGGCTTGGAAGGAACATCTGCGCGAAATGGATGAGCTACGCCACTCTGTGCAGAATGCTAGCTACGAAAACAAGGATCCACTCCTCATCTACAAGCTAGAGAGCTACGAACTCTTCCGCTCGATGCTCAATGAGATGAACCGCAAGACCGTAGCCGTACTGATGCGTGTACACATCAATGCTCCCGACCCTAGTGAGATGCCTGCCCCTGCACAGCCAGCTCCAGCTCCACGCCCTACCCGACCAGTCTATCATGAGAGCCGTAGCGAGAGTGCTAGCGAGGCTACCCGACAGCCTGTACGCTCGGACCTCAAAGTAGGGCGCAATGAGCCCTGCCCCTGTGGTAGTGGGCGCAAGTTCAAGCAGTGCCACGGGCGCAACCTATAAGCTCCTCTCTCTCCGATCACGAGGCTACATCATCGCTACGATGGTGTAGCCTCTTCTCTTGTGAGCGAGGAGCCTCGCCTTCTCTCTACAGAGGACGTAGCTCCACAAGATTACCCTAGGGTGTCTTCACTACTCCCCTAGGGTGAACGGGGTGTTCACCCTAGGGGATACACCTCGTTCGCCCTAGGAGATCAAGGCGAGGTATCGAGGCCCAAGGCCAAGCCTCGCTATTGGGGCGTTGAGGCCACACAATGACGGAAGAATATGGCGAAGCTGGGGAGCCCTGCGAGCGAGGCCACATAGTGGCCGTTGTGCAAAGATTATTTGCCCCATTAGCTAAGGTTCTCAAATGGGGAATATTAGTCGTCTAGAGCAATGTGTATAACTCGGTCGATAAGCCGAACATAGACTGTTAAGTCCCTTTAATCTAACCAAATAAAAAGACATCTAGCGATGTGCATATCTAATTCGCTGAAATCAATAACAATACGATTTCATCGAAAAAAACAAGCCTCGGAACGTTTTTTTTTCCCGAAAGAATTACCCAACTTTGCATTGTGGGAAAGAAGCCCCAAGGCACAGGTTGCCTCCCTACTTTTTTAGAAACTTTGTATATGTCTTGTCTACCGTAGTTATGCCCGACACTACAGTTTTTGCCCAGAGCGATGTGGCCAAAGCCCGAGAGGTTTGGGGTCAGTGTCGTTCGCTACTGATCAAGCTCCTCGACCCAGTGAGCGTTAAGAACTGGATTGACCCGATCGAGCC
The DNA here is from genome assembly GCA_041854325.1 of Porphyromonas sp. GTDB lineage: Bacteria > Bacteroidota > Bacteroidia > Bacteroidales > Porphyromonadaceae > Porphyromonas. Next base: position 34,156 of record JBHACB010000093.1, on the reverse strand, counting down.
ACGAGGCTATGTAAGCAACGAGCTTACGCTTCGTGTCCCCTCAGAGCAGTTTGCCATGTATTTGGAGGAGAAGTTCACTCGCGAGTTCAATCTCGTGATACAATACTACATGGACCAGAACACGGTGCTCCTCTTCGAATTCCTTGAGCTTCCTACCCCATCCCCCGCAGAGGCTGTGGCAGGCAAAGATACCGACACGCCCAAGACACGTGTCGAGAGCTATGTCAGCACGCTCAACGACGCCCTGCGCTTCGAGACATTCTACGAGAGCGACTGCAACCGCGTGGCACGCTCCATCGGTGAGAGTGTGGCCATACGTCCAGGGCAGTCGCCCACCAACCTGCTCTTCATCCACGGCCCTAGTGGAGTAGGCAAGACACACCTCGTGCAGGCTATCGGGCAGCGTGCACTGGAGCTACATCCCGACCTACGTGTGTGCTATGTATCGAGTGCCAAATTTGAGGCCCAATACATACACGACTCACACAAGGATCGCAATGCGTTCATCTCGTTTTATCAGCAGATGGATCTGCTCATCATTGACGACATTCAGGGACTGATCGGCAAGACCAAGACACAGCAGGCGTTTTTCGAAATCTTCAATCAGCTCTACTTGCTCAACAAGCAGATCGTACTCACAAGCGACATTCCCCCTATCCTCTTCGAGGGCATGGAGGAGCGCCTGATCACACGCCTCCAAAGCTCGCTGATGGTACCCCTAGAGCGTCCCGACCTAGAGCTACGCCGCAAGATACTGCGTAGCAAGGTCGCTGAGAGTGGAGTACAGCTCGGTGAGGAAGTTATGGAGTTTATTGCCGAGAATGCGCAGAACAATGTCCGTGAGCTCGACGGCACAGTCAAGACTCTACTAACCTACTCTCAGCTACAGCAACGCCCTATAGACGTGCACTTCGCTCGTACGGTGATGAGCCAGTCTATCAGCCTCGACCGCCGAGAGGTGAGCATGGAGAGCATTCAGCAGGTCGTGGCACGCGAGTACAACATTGATGTCAGCCAGCTACGTTCGTCAACGCGCCGTGCCGATGTGGTGCTCCCTAGGCAGATCGTGATGTACCTGACCAAGAAGCATACCGAGCACTCCCTAGGGGCGATCGCTGCTCGCCTAGGGCGCAAGAACCATACCACGGTGATGCATGGTGTGCGGGCTATCGAGGATCGGATGAGTATCGATGAGGCGTTTCGCCGAAGTATGCAACAGCTAGAGCAACAGATACTCAAGGCTGTCTAAGATCCCCCCCTAGCACGATGATACACCCTAGCGCGATCATAGAGCCAGGTGCAATGGTAGCAGAGTCTGCTACCATTTGGCATTTCTGCCATATCCTAGGCGGAGCCGTAGTAGGGGCAGGGTGTAGCTTGGGGCAGGGGGTAGTGATGATGCCAGGGGCTCGCCTAGGACGTGGCTGCAGAGTACAAAACTACGTCTCGCTCTACACGGGGGTAGTCTGCGATGAGGAGGTTTTCCTTGGCCCCTGCTGTGTCTTTACCAATGTCCTCAATCCACGAGCGTTCGTCAGTCGCAAGCATCAGTATTTGCCCACCCATGTAGGGCGCGGTGCAAGTATCGGAGCCAATGCTACCATAGTCTGTGGCATATCGATAGGGTGCTATGCCCTAGTAGGTGCAGGGGCTGTGGTAACACACGATGTCCCCGACTATGCTCTCGTCTACGGCACGCCTGCTCGCCAGCACGGATGGGTCAGTCGGCTAGGGCATAGACTAGAGCTGAGCCCCGAGGGCTATGCCTATTGTCCCGAGACAGGCGAGGCTTACCGCCTTATAGAGGGACGACTAACACCTCACCGCTAGAGACACCCATGAGCGACACCTACTACACCATCGAAGCCGAGGCCGAGGGGCTGTACACACAGCAGAGAAGTAAGTTCATCGCCTATGCGATCCCCATAGAGAGCGAAGATGAAGCCCTCTCTCAAGTAGCACGCTTGAGGCAACGCTACTACGATGCTCGCCACGTTTGCTGGGCTTATCGGCTAGGCCCTAGGGGCGATCGCTATCGATCCAACGACGACGGCGAACCCTCTGGCACTGCTGGCAAGCCTATCCTAGGCCAGCTCATATCGGCCGATCTAACTAATATTATCGTGCTAGTAGTACGTTACTTTGGAGGTGTCAAGCTAGGGACTTCGGGGCTCATTGAGGCCTATCGAGAGGCGACTATAGCGGCTCTCGAGACCTCTACTAGGCGTATGTGTATCATAGAAGAGAAGGTCAGAGTAGCCTTTGGCTATGAGCTAATGGGCGAGGTAATGCGCATCGTCAAGGATAGTGGTGCCCGTGTGCTGATGCAGGACTTTAGGGAGAGCTGTGCCTTGGAGCTAAGCATCAGAGGCAACGAAGCCGATAGCCTCAGAGTGCGTCTGGCTCGGCTCTATGGCACACAGGTAACATCCCTCGACTAACGCAGGCGATATATCGCCTCGATGAGGCGTGTTACGGCCAGCCCTTCATCAAGCCCCGTCGTAGTAGCAGGCAGATTAAGGAGATCCGACACAACCTCTGCGATCACTCGATGGTGGTTTTGAGCCGATCCACTATAGCTTCCGTACTCGTTGGCTGAGGTTACCTCGGGCTCTAGGGTAAGGCGTTCGCCTCGCACTAGTGCATGCTCTAGTCGATTGAGATAAGGCCCCGAGAGGCGTATCGTCCCATGCTCGGCAAGTAGTGTTAGGGCAATACCAAGGTTCTCGTGATGCACAGCCGTAGAGTAGAATAGATGCCCTTCGGTTCCTCCTTGGGCTCTAAAGTGTATCGATCCACTGTCTTCGAAGTCGATAAGCCCTTGATGAGCATAGTTGGCAAAAGTGGCACCCATGACTTCAATCTCTCCCAGTAGCCAAAGGAGCAGATCGACAAAGTGTGCATACTGCGTGTAGAGTGTGCCTCCGTCGAGTACGGCATCTCCATGCCAGCTATCGGGGGTATAGTAACGCTTGTCGCGGCTCCACAGGCACTGCATCTGCACGTGATAGATCTTCCCTAGAGAGCCTCCGTCCACGATGCGCTTGAGCCACTGCCAGCTAGGAGTATAGCGGTTCTGTAGGACGCTATAGATCCGCACGCCTGCTGCGCTGGCTAGTGCACGCAGAGCTTCGCCTTGCGAAGCCTCTAGGACGATAGGCTTCTCGATGAGCACATGATGCCCTGCCTCCATGAGGGCATATGCGAGGGAGGCATGCAGGCCATTGGGCACACAGATAGAAGCTATATCAAATTCTATCCCCGACGCCAGCAAGGCTTCGACAGACCGATAGTAAGGGATACCATCGCTACGCTCCTCGTCACTGAGTACCTCCTCTGGCGCTCTAATATCGCATCGCGCTACCAAGCAGGCCCTTGGCTCCTCCACTACTCGAGCACAGTGCCTACGCCCTATATGCCCACAACCAACGACCGCAAAGCGTATCGGAGCCTTACTCATATCCCGACAAATACTGTGTGAAAGAATGGATGACGTGCTCGGCTTCGGCATCTGTCATTAGGGGGAAAGTAGGGAGGGAGAGATGGCACGAGGCGAGAGCCTCGGTATGGGTGAGAGGTGCACGCTGTATCCCACACGAGCGATACAAGGGGGCCGTGTGGAGAGGATCGGGATAGTAGAGCTGTAGGGCAATGCCCTGAGCACGTAGATAGGCTATCAAAGACGCTCGGTCGATGTGAGGAGGCAAGCAGAGGGTGAAGAGATACCCACTGCTCCGCTCAATGAGAGCAGTAGTGGGCAGACAAAGGTACTCGTAGGCCGACAGTGCCTCGATATAGAGCGAGGCTATGCGTCGGGCGTTGGAGACTAGCCAATCGAGATGCCGAAGCTTGACACGCAGTATAGCCGCTTGTAGGGCATCAAGGCGGCTATTCTTTCCCACTATCTGGTAGCTATACTTTGCCTGCTGACCATGGTTCGCTATCATGCGAGCACGCTCCGCCCAGTCTTTGTTTGCTGTGAGCACAGCTCCCCCGTCACCCATACAGCCGAGCGGCTTTGTGGGGAAGAAGCTTGTCGTGGCTATGTCGCCTAGTGTGCCTTGGGGTAAGCCCTGAGTATCGCGCCCTCCAAGCCCCTGAGCATTGTCCTCGATAAAGACGAGGCTGTGCTGGCGACAAAACGACCTAATACTCTCCGTATCGACAGGGTAACCATACATATTGACCCCAACAAGGGCTCGAGTGCGAGGACTAATCAGAGCCGAGAGATGTGCCTCGCTAGGCGATATATTGAAGCGTTGATCTCCCTCGCCTGCCACATCGGCCCACACGGGGCATAGCCCAAGGCGCAGGGCAGCCTCCGCAGGCGCTACGTAGCTCATTGAGGGCACGATCACCTCGTCGCCAGCCTCCAGCCCTACAGCCTGATAGGCTATCTCGAGGGCATCGGTACCATTGCCGCAGCCGACTACTCCCCCCTGTGGCAGTCCCAAATAATCGGCCAGCTCCGCCTCCAGACAAGCCACCTCTTCACCTCCGATATATGTACCGGAGGCGAGGAGGTGGCTTGTCGTTTGGTCGATCTCCTCGCGCAGATACAGATACTGGCGCTTGGGATCGGCCATAGGCAGGGCGAAGTGCATGGAGGCTAGGCTTGCTACCCTACTCGGCTACCTGGTGCTACAGGCTCGGCAGGCATTACCACGCGCAGGCGACCATCTAGGTCTTCGGCAGAGAGGATCATACCCTGACTCTCGATACCCTTGAGCTTGCGAGGGGGTAGGTTGGCAATGAAACACACCTGCTTACCTACCAGCTCCTCGGGTGCATAGTGCTGGGCAATACCCGATACTATAGTACGGCCACTGAGACCATCGTCAAGGCGTAGCTGTAGGAGCTTGTCAGCCTTGGGAACCTTGGTACACTCGAGCACCGTGCCCACACGGATGTCGAGCTTGACGAAGTCATCGAAAGCAATATCTTGTGCCACAGGCAAATCGCGGCGGTTGGCGGCCTCGTTGGCTTCCTTGCTTGCTCGTAGCTTGGCGATCTGAGCCTCGACGACATCATCCTCGATCTTGTCGAAGAGTAGCTCTGCCACACCTAGCCGATGCCCAGCAGGGATCAGCTCCATAGAGCCTAGTGTCTCCCAGCCGAAGGCTTGGGTATCGAGCATACCGAGCAGACGTTCGCTACTCATGGGCAGGAAGGGGGCAAAGGCCGTGGTCAGGTTGGCCGTAATCTGTATGGACAGGTTGAGGATCGTCGCCACACGAGCCATGTCGGTCTTGGCGAGTTTCCAGGGCTCTGTATCGGCGAGGTACTTGTTACCGATACGTGCGAGCTGCATGGCCTCCTTGAGTGCTTCGCGGAAGTGGTAGTGCTCTAGCTCCTGCTCTAGGCGAGCCTTGATGCTCTGCATCTCGGCAATAGTCTCGCGGTCGTAGTCGGTCAGCTCACCGAGGTCAGGGACACGCCCCTCGAAGTACTTGTGTGTCAGCACAAGGGCCCGATTGACGAAGTTGCCATAGATAGCCACTAGTTCGTTGTTGTTGCGAGCCTGAAAGTCGCGCCATGTGAAGTCGTTGTCCTTCGTCTCGGGGGCATTGGCCGTGAGGACGTAGCGTAGTACATCTTGCTTGCCAGGTAGCTCATCGAGGTACTCGTGGAGCCACACAGCCCAGTTGCGGCTCGTGGAGATCTTGTCGCCCTCGAGGTTGAGAAACTCGTTGGCAGGCACATTGTCGGGTAGGATATAAGAGCCCTCGGCTCGTAGCATAGCAGGGAAGACGATACAATGAAAGACGATGTTGTCCTTGCCGATGAAGTGCACGAGCTTGGTCTCCTCATCCTTCCACCACGTCTCCCAGCTATCGGGGAGTAGCTCCTTGGTGTTGGATATATAGCCGATAGGGGCATCGAACCACACGTACAGCACCTTGCCCTCGGCACCCTCTACAGGCACGGGGATACCCCAGTCGAGGTCGCGACTAACGGCACGAGGCTGTAGCCCCATGTCGAGCCAGCTCTTGCACTGGCCATAGACGTTGCTCTTCCACTCCTTGTGCCCCTCTAGGATCCACTCCTTGAGGAAGGCCTCGTGCTTGTCGAGAGGTAGATACCAGTGCTTGGTCTCGCGGAGGATAGGCTTGCTACCACTAATGGCACTACGAGGCTCTAGCAGATCGGTAGCAGCAAGCGATGTACCACAGCTCTCGCACTGGTCGCCATAGGCTCCTGTGCTCTGGCAATGGGGGCAGGTACCTGTGATATAGCGATCGGCGAGGAACTGCCTAGCCTCCTCGTCGTAGTACTGCATAGAGGTCTGCTCGACGAACTCTCCCTTGTCGTACAGCGTACGGAAGAACTGGCTCGCCAGCTCACGATGCGTCGCACTCGTCGTACGGCTATACACATCGAACGTAATACCAAGGCGTTCGAAGCTATCCTTGATCATATAGTGGTAGCGATCCACCACATCCTGGGGCGTGATACCCTCCTTCTGTGCCTTGATAGCGATAGGCACTCCATGCTCGTCGCTACCGCCTATCATCAGCACCTCCTGCCCCCTAAGGCGCAGGTAGCGTGCATATATATCGGCAGGTATGTACACACCAGCGAGGTGCCCGATATGCACGGGGCCGTTGGCGTATGGCAGAGCAGTGGTGATGAGAGTTCGCTTGTAGTTCTTGCTCATATTCTCCTTTCTTAATCTTATTCCCAATCTAAAGCACCCATCTCTCGTGGGCACCGCAAAGGTACAAAAAAGCAGGGAGTAGCCTACACGCTCCCCCTAGCTTCTTGCTCTGTGTGTATCCCCTCCGATAGGCTCGCCTCTCGGGGGATTTTGTGCTTATCTAGACTTGCTCTTCTGTGGAGACATGCCTCCCCTTGACTTGTGGCCCCTAGCTAGTACTCCTGCGAGAGCAGCCCCTTGTCCCCATCGAAGACACGATACCACAGAGGTAGGTTGTAGAGCCTGCGTAGCCGATCGAGATATTCCTTGTCCTCACTCGTTGGGGCGTTGGGCGACACTATATACAGCCTCTCCGCAGGTCGTCTTTTCTCTATATAGTGGTTGTACTCAAGGATCTGCCCTAGGCCTTCGCGTATGCTGTGCCTAGCATCGTAGGTCTTGAGCTCGAAGTAATGCCACTCGCCAGAGCGTGCTTGAGCTACAATATCTATATAGTTCTCTTCTAGTCTAATGGTATCGGGCTTGTAATTTCCCGAGTCTCGCAATACCTGCATAAGGGCATTTTGCATCTCATTGTGCTGGCTAGACACCTCAGTATCACTAGCCTGAGTAGTCCTGCGTGTCAGAGCGGTCGATTTGCTCATTACTCCTCGGCTATGAGCCCTCATGCTCGGCGTAGGAGCTTGACGAGGTGTATCACTCGCTTGCTTGTCGGCCTCGGCATAGTCTCCGTCATCCTTGGTAGGGTGAGTGTATAGAGTGAATCTATATCCATCTATTTTCGCCTTGTAGCGATCAAAGTCTTCCTCAGTAATAGGTCGAACCCTCTTCGTAGCACAAGCCTTTAGCTCCTCCTGAATGATAGGCCAATCAACTAGGATACACTGCTTCAATGCCTCTTCCCAAGTGCCTCGATACTTCTTATCCCATCTACCACCGGAACGGTGAGGGATCATAGGCTCCCCTTGAGTGGATAGCCTGCTGGCTAACCGCTCTAGTAGCGCACAGATCTCTGCGCTACCCTCAACCTTGTTCTCGTAGGCATCTCTAGCCGATAGCTTGAGGTGTCCGCATCCGTCATCCGTAACTACGAAGCCGATATTATGAACCTTTTCATTGCTATCACTCCCCTCTGCCAGACCTACCATGAGGTACTTATCGTTACCTATGAACCAATAGCCTCCCTCTAGCCGTGTCCGTCCTCGTTGTCGTGGCTTGTAATACAGCCCTGGGATCTCTTGTCGTAGCTTCTCAAGGGCGCACCACACCTCCTCATGGAGTTGTCTCATCTCTGCTGTCATACGATATCTCGTTATATGGTTTATATTAAGCACTTATATGATAACCTAGATCTCTGTCTACACAACTGTAAATATAGCATATTCTCATTGCTGAAGCCATACTGCTCTAGACCGCTGATACTTATCTCAGTCGATATTCAATCTTCGCCTCGAGAGGTGCTGGAATGAGGATCTGTGAGTGGGATGGCTCAATGCGACTGACGTGGTAGTAGGGGGGATGCACCCAATATAGTTAGCTCTGCAACAGTGTCCTTCTATAATAGTACGCAAATCCTTTAGCTCCTTGTGTACAATAGTCTTTTGCAGAGCCTTCGCTTAGCTAGCACTCCGAGAGCAGATCGTTAGGGGCTGTATGTGGAGGAGGGGTATCCTCGTAGGCTGAATATCAGTAGTGCGTATAGCTCTATCAAAAAGCCTAGGGTGAACGAGGTGGTACCCCTAGGGTGAACGCCTCGTTCACCCTAGGGATAAAATGCGTCAGCCCTAGATATGATAGATAGAGTGTATGCCGAGTGATGCGAATGTACTATCTTTGTGCACGTAATCAGCGTTTTAGTAAAGGATAACAACATCTCAGTCTTCCCCAGTATATGCAACACGGCCAAGAGCTACTATCTGGAGCTCCAGATCTCGCCATCGATCGATTGCTCGACTTCTTGCTGCGCTTCGCTACCATACAGACCAGCGTAGGCGTACAGACCTCGCGTATCGTGCTCAACACGACGCGTATTGCCAATGCCTACGGCTACGACATCACCATGATGCTCTTCCAGCGCAATGTGGCTATATCGCTCACTCCTCGCCATCAGGAGGGTCGTTCTACGACCTACACTGCGCACCCGACCACGGCTCTGACGCATCACCGAAGTCTGCCTATCAACTTCCTGCTCAATGCCGAGCTTAGCCGTATGAGCTGGTGGGCATTCGACACCAAGCCCACACTAGAGGCTCTTGAGGAGCGGTTCGATCAGGTACTCAATGCCCCTAGGGTGAGCCGCTGGCTCATCCTCTTCTTGATCAGCGTAGCCAACTCTGCATTTTGCCTGCTCTTCGGGGGCGACTTCCCTGCCGCAGGCTTCGTCTTCCTAGGCACCTGCCTCGGCTTCTATGCACGCCAAGAGCTCAACCTGCGCCATGCCTACCACTACCTGACGGTGCTAGTGGCAGCCTTCGTATCGTCGATGACGGTGGGGCTGGGTATGCATACAGGGCTCAGCGAGACGCCACAGATAGCACTCAGCACCTGCGTGCTCTTCTTGATACCTGGTGTGCCCTTCATCAATAGTATGATCGACTTCTTCGATGGCTATATACTCAATGGTGTCTCGCGCATCATCAATGCCCTGTTCATCGTCTTTAGTATCACGATAGGTCTGAGCGGTACGCTGATACTGCTACGTCTGAGCCTTATCTAATCACATCGCCTACCTCTATGGATATTCTCCAAGCTATACTCATCGACGGCCTGCTCGCAGCCCTAGCGGCTCTAGGCTTCGCTGCCGTATCCAACCCTCCCAAGCAGAGCTTCGTGTACGTGCCGATCCTCGCAGCCCTAGGGCATATGACTCGCTTTGCCTTGACGACCTACCTCGGGGTGGAGATCGCTTTTGCTACCTTCCTAGCAGCCCTCCTCATCGGCTTCGTGGGTATCTACTTTGCCTATAGGGCCCGCTACCCGTCGGAGGTCTTCTCATTCCCTGCCCTACTGCCCATGATACCAGGCATGTATGCCTATCGGTCTCTGCTGGGCATGGTACAGTTCATGCAGGCCAGTGACAACGCCATACGCGAGGCCTATCTACCACAGATCTTCAGCAATATGATCACGGCTGTGCTGATCATGCTCGCCCTAGGTATCGGTGTGGCTATACCGCTGTTTATCTTCTACAAGCAGTCGTTTAGGATGACACGTGCGCTGTCCTTCGAGCAGGCCGAGCGCCGAGCTAGCGAAGGCAAAGTCTAGCGGATAGGCCTACGCCACATACGAGCGAGGACCTCGAGGACGAGCGAATGATCGCTTCGCACCTCGAGGTCCTCGCTCGTGGTATCTCCCTATTATTGGGGGCGCTGAGCAGCGTATGCTAGGTATCCGCCGATGAGGTTGTAGATCGTCGTATGGAAGCCTATATGGCGTAGCCTCTCCACTGCCATGGCACTACGAGCACCCGAGCGGCAATAGACGGCGATAGGCTTGTTGGGGTCGAGTAGGCGTAGGGCCTCGGTATCGAACGACTCCTGCTTGATGTCTATATTGATGGCCTTGCCGATGTGCCCCTCGGCATACTCGGCTGGGGTACGCACATCGACGAGCTGGACGTCGAGATCCTTGATCACAGCGACAAAGTCGCGAACAGCCAGATCCTGCTGATAGGGCTGCTGCTTGGTAACACAAGATGATAACATAGCGGTGACGATGATGAGAGAGGCCAAGCTCAACAGACCTAGCACACGGCTGGAGCCTCGTGAAGCGAAGCACTGGTAAGACATACGTGTCGGCATCTCTATGAATTCATTGGGGTGAGACATAACTAGATACTTTCTACTTACCTATATAACCTCGTAGCGCGCCAAAGGTTTTGCCTCCCTAGGCTACAAGGCCTCGAGGGGCTGCGCCACGACCACTGTCGAGACACAGCCCCTCGGGGCTAGAGGCCTGACTGTGCTTTAGAAGCTCACTACCGTTAGGATAGTAACCAGTACAGCCAAGATAGCGTATAGCTCAGGGAATACTGCCATCACCATAGTGCCACCAAAGACATCATGCCCACTGCCAATGGCCTGGATACCACTAGCGCATACCTGAGCCTGACGAATGGCCGAGTAGAGCCCCACGATACCTAGCACAAGCCCTACACCGATGCAAGCCCATGCCATTAGGGGCGTGAAGCCTGTCTCTGCTGCCTTGTCGAGGATAAAGAGCTTGGTCATGAAGAAACCCACGAAACCGTATAGCCCCTGCGAACTAGGAAGGGCCGTCAGACCGAGGTATTTACCGAACGCATCGGGGTTCTTCTTGAGCGCACCCACGGCAGCATTACCACAGATGGTTACGCCGATAGCACTACCGATACCTGTTAGGCCTACCATCAAGGCAACGCCTAGATAACACAACATTTCATTCATACTGCAACTGTTATTTGGTTTGTTAGTTTGTTATTCGTTAGCTTTTGGAGAGCGGATTGTATGGTTTGCCTCCACCCTCAAACTCGCTGTTCTTGTAGTACTCTACGAAGGTGAGACGCAGTGGGTGTACAAACGAGCTGATCATGGCCAGTCCCATATTGAGCGTATGCCCCACGAGCAGGATGAAGAGCATCAGTGGGTACTGTAGCACGGGCGAGAGCCCTGCCGTCTGCTCTATGGCCAGCTGGTTGAAGACTCCTCCGAGGATACCACCCGTTAGCCCTATAGCGAAGAGGCGGATATAGGAGAGCGTATCGCCAAGTAGCCCTGAAGCGACATTGTAGGTCGTCCACAGAGCCGATCCGATATTGACGAGGGGGTTCTTCCCAGGCGTATTGTATAGCAGCACAATAGCTACTGAGATACCTACAATGGCGTAGACCACATACTCGACAGCGATCGGTATGGCAAACTCTAGCCGAGGGAGGACTATCAGTAGCCCCCCGAAGATGAGTACGAATACCCATGCCGTAGGGGCTAGAGCGTGTCGCCAGCCTCGCTGTACCTTGGTCTTGTAGGCCGCTACCCCCTTGGCGAAGAGGATCTGTATCAGCCCTAACACGATAGAGAGCTTCATCAGAGCATCTTGGTTGAGGAAATAATCCTCGGCCTTGGCATAGCCAAGTGTAACGCCAAAGAACGATCCCATCAGCATACCCACGACGAACGCTCCCCCACCGAGCCACTGTAGGAGGCTAAGGAGCGTATTGTCCTGTCCTCTGCGCCGTAGCTTGACGATGGTAGCAATAGCCATGAGTAGTAGCCCATATCCACCATCGCCGAAGCAAAGCCCGAAGAAGAGCAAGAAGAAGGGCGCAAAGAGAGCTGTCTGATCTATCTCGCTGTAGTTGGGTAGGGAGAACATCTGGGTGATTGGCTCGAAGAGGCGAGAGAAGAAGTTGTTGCGCAGGAGCACTGGTATCTTATCTTCGTCCTCGATCTCACTCTGCCTATAGTAGTAGCCTGTACTTGACAGCTCTGCCTCCATATGCTGGGCTCGTACTGCTGGGACCCACCCCTCTAGGAGCATCAGCGTATCCTCGGCTTGGGGAGCAGCTTGTAGGCGTGCAGCCCCGAAGGCATACTGGCCGGCCAGCTCCCTATCCCATGCCTGTAGCCCTACGATGTAGGCTGGGGCAAGCTCTGTCAGGGCAAGGCGTTGGGCCTCGAGGGCCTGTGTAGCAGAGGCAAACTGAGCCTCGAGCTCCGCAAGGCTTTGCTTGGGGAGAGGCTGAGCCTCGGCATCGGGACAGGGTACAGCACCAGGCCCCTCAATACGAGCAAAGTACTGTGTAGCCCCTACACGATCTATCGCTATCGTCTCATACTCGGTCTGATAATCGGGTGTATAGACACTGCTCGAGGTAGTGTATAGGGCGAGGCGATAGCCTGCCTGAGTGAGGCGAGCTACGGTCGAGAGGTCGTAGTCGCCCCATACGCGCTGCTCACCTATCGTCTGCCTAAGCGATGCGATATGTGCCGTAGTGGCCTCTATCTCGGCAAGGCTCTGCTCCACAGAGCTCACCACCTCCATATCACTAGGGCCCTCGAGGACATCGGGAGCATCGGCAGGGAGGTAAGGCTGTAGCTGACGCGATAGCCCTAGGGCATGGGTACGCTGCTCCTGTAGGGCTCGTAGGGCTTCGGCCTCACGTGGGTCATTGCGCTCGGCTACGTGCACCACACCTAGGTCTTGGATGTAGCTCAGGAAGTCCTCATACTCTCGATGAAAGATCAAGAATGAGTACTTGTTCATCTTCTGTATCATAGCTCTACCTCCTCTGTTTGTTTGCGCTTGTCGAGGTTGGCTCGCATGATCTTCTGCGAGCTCTTGGAGAGGCTCTGCTCGTCCTCTAGGAAGCGCTTGATCTTGCGGATAGCATCCTGGTAGCCTGGTATCTGTACCTTCTCAAAGAGATTGACCTTCTGTGTCGTCTTCTTGCGTGCATGCTCGAGAAACTCCATCTTGAGGCGCAGAAACTCGGCCTGTATGCCCGTCGTGGCAAGCGTCTTTAGGAGGTCGATACCCTCGGCATACCACGATGGTGCGTTGAAGACGCTGAAGGGCTTGACCTCGTAGTGTATCTCGTCGAGCACGGGGAGGACGACCCCTGCCACCTTGCGTACCGAGAGGTCTACACGATTGACGCTAATCAGGTCGGGGCGAAACTCGTCCCATAGGCTGACCATGCTCTGGTAGCCCCTGATCTGACGCTCGAGCTCGTCCTCTAGCTCCTCGACCTCTCGCTTGGTCTGCTTGACCTGCTGGCGTAGGGCACTCTCCTTGCTCTTGATCGTGGGCAAGGTACGCACGCGCATCTTGAGAGCCTTCTCCTGCTGCTGAAGCGAGGTCTTGTTGTACTGAAACTTGATAGCCATATCTCTACACTATACTACGATATGACTAGGCTTGGTCTCCTACCCAGTACGTATCTACTAGTTGCTGTTTGATATTGACCTCTGAGGGCTTGAAGTACTTGCCGAAGAGCTTCCAAGCCGTATCGAGCATCTCCTCTGTGTCTACATTGACGTCGATAGCTAGTAGCTCGCGAGAGTAGTCGTCGGCAAAGCGAAGTGTACGCTCATCATAGTCCGAGAGGTCAAACCCATTCTCCATCTTGGTCTGTGCTCCTGCTGCATCCGAGAAGAGGCGTACTGCGGCATTCATCACCTGTGGGTGATCCTCACGAGTCTTCTTGCCTATCACCAGCTGCTTGAGGCGGCTAAGCGAGCGGAAGGGGTCTACAATGACCTTCCCGACATTGCTATCTCGGCGCAGATAGAGCTGACCCTCGGTGATATACCCCGTGTTGTCGGGCACAGCGTGCGTGATATCTCCTCCCGATAGTGTCGTGACGGCAATGATGGTGATAGAGCCTCCATCGGGGAATTGTACCGCCTTCTCGTAGATCTTAGCGAGGTCGCTATACAGCGAGCCGGGCATAGAGTCTTTGGAGGGGATTTGGTCCATGCGGTTCGATACGATAGCTAGGGCATCGGCATAGTTGGTCATATCGGTGAGGAGCACGAGCACCTTCTCGCCCTTTTCTACGGAGAAGTATTCGGCTGCCGTCAGAGCCATATCGGGGATGAGCAGACGCTCTACCGAGGGGTCTTCGGTCGTGTTGATGAAGCTGATGATGCGGTCGAGTGCTCCAGCGTTGCTGAAGGTATTCTTGAAGAATAAGTAGTCGTCATTGGTCATCCCCATGCCTCCGAGAATGATCTTATCGCTCTTGGCTCTTAGGGCTACCATGGCCATTACCTCATTGAAAGGCTGGTCGGGGTCGGCGAAGAATGGTATCTTCTGTCCCGTAACTAGCGTATTGTTGAGGTCGATACCAGCGATACCTGTGGCGATGAGCTCCGAGGGCTGTTCGCGGCGCACGGGGTTCACTGAGGGGCCACCGATCTCACGCTCTAGCCCCTCTATGGGGGCACCACCATCGATAGGCTCACCGTAGGCATTGAAGAAGCGACCTACGAGCTGATCACCCACCTTGAGGCTAGGGGCTTTGCCGAGGAAGATAACCTCCGCATCGGTAGGGATACCCTCCGTGCCACCATAGACCTGTAGCGTTACCTCGGTACCGATGATACGTACCACCTGAGCGAGACGACCATTGATCGTGGCGAGCTCTTCATTGCCCACACCTGTGGCGTGGAGCATACAGGTAGCTTTGGTGATATTACTGATCTTGGTGTATATCTTTTGGAATGCTTTTGCTGCCATAGTTGTCTTTATTTAGCACGTTGGTTAATAAGTGCACGCATCTTGGTCTCATGCTGATCAAACTCTGCGCTGGGCCACTCCGAATAGTTCATCTGCTTGAAGGCGTTGATCACCTCCTTGAAGTAACCACTCACCTCGGCAAAGCCCTCAAACTCGAAGTCCGTATCGCAGATACGCATGATATGATCCACCATGTACTGCTGTCGCTCGAGCGAGGTATTGCAGTCAATGCTATCAAAGGCATCCTGCTGTAGTATCACGAAGTCGATGAGCTCACTCTTCCAGAACGTGATATGATACTCGAGAGGCACACCATCGTCTCCGAGGATGTTGATCTGCTCCGAGATCTCCTTACCCTGGATGAGGCGACGCTTCATCTCGTTGACCTTACTCACCCAGTCAGTGCCTACTCGCTCAGAGATATAGGCTTGGAACTCGGGATACTCGAGATACTTGGAGTAGCTATCGATAGGGTTCACTGCCGGATAACGCTTGCGGTCGGCACGCTCCTGCTCTAGGGCATAGAAGCAACGGGCTACCTTCTTGGTGTTTTCTGTTACGGGTTCCTTAAGATTGCCACCTGCAGGCGATACGGTACCGATGAAAGTTACTGAGCCCGTGGCTCCGTTGTTGAGATACACGAAGCCTGCGCGAGCGTAGAAGTTGGCCACAATGGCGGATAGGTCCATGGGGAAGGCATCGGGGCCAGGGAGCTCCTCTAGGCGATTGGACATCTCACGTAGAGCCTGTGCCCATCGACTCGTGGAGTCGGCCATTAGCATCACCTTGAGCCCCATGGAGCGATAGTACTCGGCTATAGTCATGGCCGTGTACACCGATGCCTCACGAGCCGCCACGGGCATGTTGGACGTGTTGGCTATGATGATAGTACGCTCCATGAGGTGCCGGCCCGTGTGGGGGTCGATCAGCTCGGGGAACTCCTTGAATATCTCCACGACCTCGTTGGCACGCTCTCCACATGCAGCTATGATCACGATATCGGCCTCGGCCTGCTTGCTAATGGCATGCTGTAGCACCGTCTTGCCCGTGCCAAATGGACCAGGGATAAAGCCTGTACCACCCTCCACTATAGGATTGAGCGTATCTATCACGCGCACTCCCGTCTCCAGCAGGCGCGAGGGGCGAGGCTTCTCGCTGTAGCAGCTAATAGCGCGCTTCACGGGCCACTTCTGCTCCATAGTTACCTCATGATCACGACCAGCCTCGTCCGTCAAGACTGCCACGACCTCCCTGACCGTGTACTCGCCCTCGCCCTTGAGGCTCTTGATCGTATAGTGCTCGGTCATGACGAAGGGCACCATGATCTTGTGTGGCTGATAGTTCTCGTCTACCTCGCCTAGCCAGCTACCAGCCGTTACCCTGTCGCCTTGCTTGGCTAGAGGCTTAAAGGCCCAGAGCTTGTCGGCATCGAGTGGGTAGGTATAGGAGCCACGCTGTAGGAAGACGCCGTCCATCTTGTCTAGGTCGTTTTGCAGACCATCGTAGTTCTTGGACAGCATACCAGGGCCCAGTGTTACCTCGAGCATATGCCCGCGAAACTCCACCGGATCGCCAATACGCATACCACGTGTAGACTCGAATACCTGTGCATACGCACTAGAGCCGATCACCTTGATCACCTCACTCATCAGAGGAGTACCCCCGACCGTGATGTAGCAAATCTCATTCTGTGCTACGGGGCCATCTACCTCTATGGTTACGAGGTTGGAGACGATCCCCTTCACTATTCCTTTTGTAGCCATTGTATATCTGTCTGATCTACCTGCTAGCACCTAGGGGGCACTAGCGTTTTGTAGTATTGTTTTTGAATTCTTGTAGCGAGGCGTTGCTCTCGGCCTTGAGCCCCATGACGATCTGTCTAAAGGTCTCTTCGCCCGTCTGTTCGTCGAGGCGTAGCCAGCGCTCTACGATACCGAGGCGAATGTAATAGCTTAGGACATTCTCGATGTCGAAGACGCGTGCAAACGTGTATTCGTCGAGCCAACGCCAGCGTAGCACATCTATCATACGCTCGCGCCTAGCGATGTCGGTCTCCTCAGCGATCTGTATGAGCTGGTGTATGTAGGGGACTTCCTCAGCGAGGTCAAAGTCTCTAGCCTTGCTCGTCAGGAGCTGTGTCTCTATCTCGCTATTGCCCACCACATACTGATCGGCACGCCAGCCTAGCTTGCGACAGGTGAAGACGGTCAGCACGTTGCGTAGGGTCTGATTGAGCCTAAACCACTCTGCCACGAAGGCATTCTTGGAGCGCGCGGCAGCCTCGTAGTACAGCCCCGAGAGCCTATCCTCGAGCGAGAGCCCCTGCTCGCGCGTCTCGACACGCTCCTCGTCCTCAGGTCGGGGCATGTACAGATCATTGACGAAGCGTATCATATACCCCGGTAGTAGCTCGCTACGGCGCAGAGGCGTGCCACGCCTCGCCATATAGGCTACGCGACGTAGCTCCTTGACAGGGAGGGAGGTGCGTTGCTCTAGGGCTATATCCTCATCGCTCTCCTCATCGAGCTGTAGAGGCTCATCCTCATCATCGGGGGGGGCTATATGCCCTTCCTGATACAGGGCGATGAGCTCGGGCCCCACGGCCTCTAGGCGTAGCCACTCGAGGAGTTCTCTGTCCTTGCTGGAGAGCTCGTCGAGAAGATCTAGATAAAACTCCTCTTGTGTAAACGGCAATCGCTGTGCATCTACTACCAGATCGGGAAGCCCCGAGACTAGTCCATAGTACTTGGCCATAGTATCGTGTCTCTAGGTTAGAATAGTCTCTGCGCCAGCTGTGGACGGAGAAAACTCTTGAATAGCTCGAGAAACTCAGCTTCGCCTATCTGTATCTTGAAGGCTCCATCCGCAGGGCCTATGCTAAAGTCAGTTGGCTTACCTGCTACACTCTTGATGCGTACACCACGCTCGAGCATGGCCTTGGCATTCTGGGCAAAGTAGGTCGAGAGGGCCTCAGCGTTGGCGGTGGAGATCTCCACGCCTCGGTCTAGATCGAACCCCGATACTAGCTCTAGGATGAGACGACGCATAAACTCTGGGTCGGTGCTGGCGGCCGATACGTTGTCGGAGGCGATGTCGCCTGTTAGCTTGTCGGTAACGCTGGCGCGGATGCTCTCTACCAGCTGGCTAGCATATAGTCGTAGCTCGCTCTCGGTGTTTTGCCTCAAGGTGTCGGCCTCTCGCTGAGCTACACGTACTATCTCGGCAGCTTGCGCCTTGGCTTTGTCTTCTAGCTCGGTAGCACGCTGGCGCGCCTCAGAGAGGATGCGTTCGGCCTCGGCGTTCCCTCGCTGCACTCCTTCATTATAGACCTTCTCTGTTAATTCTTTGATCCTAGAATCCATAATATCATATATTTATTACTACTTGACGCGTTCATAGCCCCTCTCATCACGAGGAGCACCTAGCAAAGGTAATTAATTTTTTGTTTACTCTATCCGCGCTCTACTCTTAATTTCATATCGATCCGATCATACCCTCTCCACCTCGTCAGCAGACCTAACGAGAGATAGGAAAATCAACACAACCATATAATAAACAAACATATATACAACATACCTCTCTACCCTATCCCTAGGTACTGATCGGGGAGGCATAGTGGTTGGGGCTCCTCTAGGGTGAACGGGGCGTTCACCCTAGAGGGACATTTTTTCTGCCCTAGGGCGAACGCCCCGTTCATCCTAGGGTTTCTCTCGAGGTACCCTATCCGCAGCCAGTACAGAGAGCAAAAAAATGCTAGCCTCCCAACGCTGGGAAGGCTAGCACATATAGCCAGCGACTTGCCTTCTAGGCTCTATGCAGTCGACTCACCCCCTTGATCATGGGCAAAGGGAAGGACAAGCGACATCAAGACCACAGGTATGGCGGCGACCATTACCACCGTGAAGAATGTGGTATAACCAAGCGAAGTGCTCAAGTAGCCACTCATCATACCTGGGATCATCACGCTGAGGTTCATGAGGCTGTTGGCAAAAGCATAGTGCGCCATCTGATACTTACCTGGAGCTATCTGCTGCATCATGAAGAGCGTGATACCCACGAAGCCAAAGCCGTAGCCGAAGTACTCCACCACGATACCACTGCCGATGAGCCACAAACTCTCGGGCTGGTAGAGGGCCAGCAGTAGATAGACAACGAAAGGTAGGTTGAAAGCCACGACCAAGAATAGTAGGCTACGCTTGAGCCCTCGATGAGAGATGTAGTAGCCAGCTAGTATCGATCCTAAGATGAAGGCTATGCTACCAGCCGTACCTACGATGAGCCCAAACTCTAGCTCCGTAAGCCCGACACCGCCCTTGGTACGAGCATCGACGAGGAATATCGGTGCTATCTTCATCGCCAGCCCCTCAGCCAGGCGATAGAGGAGGATGAAGAGTAGATACAGCCAAATAAACTTCTTGCCAAAGAAGCTACTCACTATGCTCTTGAGCTCCTGAATACGCTCGCCAAAGGTACGCGACTCGGGGACCTTGGCATCGCGAGGCAATGAGAAATAATGATAGATCGAGAGCCCGAGCATCAGCACTCCACAGATCGCCATGATGATAGACCAAGCTACCGTAGGCCCATAGCTGTCGGTAAGCACCCCCGACAACGCGACTAGCCCTCCATTGGCAAGAACCTTGGCGATGTTGTAGAATGCACCTTGCCAGCCCGAATATACGCTCTGCGTCTTGGTATCGAGCTGCTCCATATACACGCCATCGCCAGCGATGTCGTGTGTAGAGCCACTGAGGGCTACCATAGCCATGATAGCGATAGAGGCTACATAAAACTTGGGGAGTGTCGAGTCTACCAGCGTACCGCCTATAGTCTCGCATCCTAGCAAGTTGGCAAGAGCCGAGGGTAGGCTAATCTCTGGTAAGCTGATACGCAGGGAGAGCTCCCCCGGCAGGGGTAGCACGAAGCAAATAGAGATAAAGAGCAGAGCCGTGATGAGCTCTGTGAAGATGATGTACCCACGCTTGGTACCAAAGCTCTCCATGATAGGGCTAATGAGCCACTTGAGCGACCATGGCAGGGTGATCAGCGTCGCCCAGAAGGTAATATCCTGTGCACTGACCTTGAGCTTGGTAAACATGATCGAGGATACCAAGGCGAGCATCACGAACGGGAGCCCCATGCCGAAGTACACGGAGGGGACCCAGCGTATAGGATTTATCCTGTGCTTGTCGTCTCGTTCGTCCATAGCTACCTAGGCTTGCTCCTTACCAGCTTGTAGGGTATTGAGCATCAGTGAGACGATCGTCATGGGGCCTACTCCCCCAGGGACAGGAGTAATAGCAGAGGTGAGTGGTGCGACCTCATCGAAGCGCACATCGCCCGAGAGTCGCCAGCCACGCTCACGCGTCTTGTCCTCGACGCGGGTGGTACCGACATCGATGACCACAGCCCCGGGCTTAACCATATCGGCCGTTACGAAGCCCGGTACGCCAAGGGCAGCCACGATGATGTCTGCCTCTCGGCAGATCTCCTTGATATTGGGCGTACGGCTGTGGCATACCGTTACGGTGCAGTCGCCAGGGTTACCCTTGTAGAGCAGGAGCTGTGCCATGGGTTTGCCTACGATATTACTACGCCCTAGGACGACACAGTGCTTACCACGAGTATCTATGTCGTTGCGGCGCAGTAGCTCCACGATCCCCTTGGGTGTAGCAGACACGAAGCAGGGCAGACCAATGCTCATCTTACCCACATTGATAGGGTGAAAACCGTCGACGTCTTTCTTGGGGTCTACAGCCTCGATGACCTTCTGCTCATCAATATGTTTGGGTAGGGGAAGCTGTACGATGAAGCCCGT
The DNA here is from genome assembly GCA_041854325.1 of Porphyromonas sp. Taxonomy (GTDB): domain Bacteria; phylum Bacteroidota; class Bacteroidia; order Bacteroidales; family Porphyromonadaceae; genus Porphyromonas. Next base: position 13,463 of record JBHACB010000093.1, on the reverse strand, counting down.
TACGTCTGCATCTTTGTTGAGCCTATCGATACAGGCTAGGAGCTCGGCCTCCGTAACGTCGTCTTCGTAGCGAATAAGGCTAGAGCGAAAGCCTACTTCACTGCACGTCTTGATCTTGGCGGCAACATAGGTCTCGCTACCACCATCGTGCCCCACGAGTATGGCTACTAGGTGAGGCGCAGGTCTGCCCATACGTACCATCTCCGCAACTTCTGTCGCTATCTCTCTCTTAATTGCCTCGCTCGTGGCCTTGCCATCAAGCAGTCGATAAGTATTCATTGTCATAACTTTATGCTCATATACAGGGATTATCTCAAACGTCTTAGCAATCCTATCTTCTGCTGCAAGAAGAGATATAGCATAGGGAAACGTAAGAAGAAGCGTGTCTTTCTATCAAATAACGCACAACTATTGGCACCTGACGATAGCCATTTGACGTGGGGGATGAATGCATCTATCATCGATTTTTCCTCTACGCCTCCATTCCAAAGCTCTATCATGGTTTCCTTCATGTAGGAGGCCATGTAACGACACGCAAATGAGCTCGCATGGGGAGCATCGACCTTGATCTGCTCTGTAAGGCGTCTCGTCCCTTCAAGCTGGTCTAGTACCGCTCTGCTCGAGAAGCGATAGGTAATGGCACCCTCTCTCATCTTCCTGTAGTTGTAATAGGGCTTATCACGGTACACCAGCGTCATCTCGGGAGAGTAAAAGAACACCTCGTAGGTGAATATAGTATCCTCATTCAGCTTGCCTACGGGAAAGCGAAATGGCTGCACAATAGAGGCTTTCCAAATCTTATCCCAGGCATACATCCATACCGTAGATTGCTGCACAAAAGCCTCCAAGACCTGCTCGCCTCTTAGGATACAATCGTCTGAGTGCTTCATCACTTGAGCTCTAGTCGGATAGTGTTCAGTCATCGAAAACTCAAATATATCACAATCTGGATATGCAGACAAGTGGCAGACGAAATCACTGTACAGATCCGTCTCTAGCCAGTCGTCACTATCGACGAAAGAGACAAACTCGCCAGTCATCACATCCATGCCTGCATTTCGTGCTGAGGAGAGCCCCCCATTGGCCTTGTGGATCACGCGTATGCGTGTATCCCTTTGGGCATATTCGTCACAGATGCCACCACTGCTATCGGTAGAGCCATCATCGACGAGGATGATCTCAAGATGAGGATAAGTCTGCTCGACGATCGAGTCGAGGCACTGCCGCAGGTAGCCCTCGACGTTGTAGACAGGTACGATAACTGAGATTAGTGGAGTCGTCGACATAACACAGCCTTGATTGTGCTACTTAGAAACCGAAGCGACCGCCCATCTTGGGGAGCTTGGGCATCTTAGGCATCTTGCCGCCGAAGCCCTGTACCTGCTTCATAACCTTACGCATCTGTGTGAACTGTGTAATGAGTCTATTCACCTCCTGCACAGAGGTACCGCTACCGTCAGCTATGCGCTTGCGGCGGCGACCATCAATAATCGAGGGGCGACGACGCTCCTCGGGCGTCATGGAGTAGATAATGGCCTCAACGCTCTTGAAGGCATCATCGTCTACGTCTATCTCTTTGAGTGCTTTGCCCACACCTGGTATCATGGAGGCAAGCTCCTTGATGTTGCCCATCCTCTTGATCTGGTGGATCTGAGCAAGGAAATCGTTGAAGTCGAACTGATCCTTGGCAATGCGCTCCTCTAGACGACGGGCCTCTCGCTCATCGTACTGCTGCTGAGCACGCTCTACGAGCGAAACGATGTCCCCCATGCCGAGGATACGATCGGCCATACGATCGGGATGGAAGACGTCGAGGGCCTCCATCTTCTCGCCCGTACCGACGAACTTGATTGGCTTGTCTACTACCGTACGGATAGAGAGTGCAGCACCTCCTCGGGTATCGCCATCGAGCTTGGTCAGCACGACACCATCGAAGTCTAGGCGATCATTGAACTCCTTGGCTGTGTTCACTGCATCCTGCCCAGTCATAGAGTCCACCACGAAGAGCGTCTCACTAGGCTTGATAGCCATTTTAATAGCCGTGATCTCCTGCATCATATGCTCATCGATAGCCAATCGGCCTGCCGTATCGACGATCACGGTGTCGCATCCCTGAGCCATCGCTTGGGCGACTCCTCGGCGTGCTATGTCTATGGGGTTCTTGCTCTCGAGATCGGCGTAGACAGGGACGTCTATCTGAGCCCCCAGTACACGTAGCTGCTCTATGGCAGCAGGGCGATACACGTCGCAGGCCACGAGGAGAGGCTTACGCCCTTGCTTCGTCTTGAGTAGATGAGCGAGCTTACCACTCATCGTCGTCTTACCCGAACCCTGTAGACCCGACATGAGGATGATAGCAGGCGAGCCGCTTAGGTTAATGCTCGATGCCTTGCCACCCATCAGCTCGGCAAGCTCATCGTGTACGATCTTCACCATCAGCTCGCCAGGGCGCACAGCTGTCAGGACGTTCTGCCCGAGGCTCTTCTCCTTGATACGCTCTGTAAACTGCTTGGCTACATTGTAGTTGACGTCGGCCTCTAGGAGCGCACGGCGTACGTCCTTGAGTGTCTCGGCTACATTGATCTCGGTGATCTTGCCCTCACCCTTGAGTATCTTAAACGATCGCTCTAATCTCTCACTTAAATTCTCGAACATATGCTAATAGTATCGCCCTCGCTTGGGGCATAGTTGGGGATATGGGTTATATACGTCTATTTGACAATCTGGTTGGTGGCCGTATCGGGGAAGATAACAGCCGGCTTGAAGCCCTGGGCCTCCTCGTACGTCATCCAGGCATAGGCCATGATGATGACGATGTCGCCAGGCTGTACAAGGCGAGCTGCAGCACCATTGAGGCACACCATGCCCGACCCTCGCTCACCAGGTATGGTATAGGTCTCGAGGCGAGCGCCATTGTTGTTGTTCACAATCTGCACTTTCTCGCCAGGGAGGATATTGGCAGCCTCCATCAGGGCTGCGTCTATCGTGATACTCCCTATATAGTTTAGGTTGGCCTCGGTAACGGTTACCCTATGGATTTTGGACTTTACTATCTCGACTAACATCTTAATTCTCTATACACAATATTGCTCACAAAGGTAAGCTAATTCTCCCAAACGACACACAGCCGTGACGTATAGCTACAGGGCCGACGCATTTTACCCCCAGGGGTAACACCTCGTTCATCCTAGGCTTTTTGAGAGAACTACACACGCTACTGGCAGTCGGCCTACTATGGTGCCCCTCTACAATGGGTGAGAAGCTACCTAGCCACGTACGATAAGACGGCTCGAAGCCTTGAAGATCTGGCAGGCTGACAGCTCTACAGAGCGTATCGTGAGCGAGAGTACCAGCTACAGAGCTAACCGCACTTCTGGTGCGTTCCCCCTGCGTATAGCTGAGGCGACTATATCACAAATAGCAGATGGGCGGGGTGTACTTTCGGGGATAATCATTACCTTTACGAGGCGAATGTGCATACAACTATCTAAATATACATTTATGAACAAGACCCTATTGACCTCTGTCGCCGTTGCTCTAGCATCGCTAGCGAGCATCACGCAGGCCGATGCTTGCTCGGACCTCATCGTAGGCAAGAAAGCATCTACCGATGGCTCTGTCATCATCAGTTACTCAGCCGACTCCCATACCCTCTATGGCGAGCTCTATCACTGGCCTGCTCGCCAGTGGCCCAAGGGTGCCATGCGCGAGATACGCGAGTGGGATAGCCACAAACATCTCGGCTACATCCCCGAGGTGGCACAGACCTACAACGTAGTGGGCAACATGAATGAGCATCAGGTAGCCATCACCGAGAGTACCTGGGGAGGGCGCAAGGAGCTACACAACCCCGAGGGGATCATGGACTATGGTAGCCTCATCTATGTGGCCCTACAGCGTAGCAAAACGGCCAAGGAGGCGATCAAGGTGATGACCGACCTCGTACGAGACTATGGCTACTACAGTAGTGGCGAGAGCTTTACCATAGCAGACAAGAATGAGGTGTGGGTCATGGAGATGATCGGCAAGGGCCCTGGCAAGAAAGGGGCTGTGTGGGTAGCCATCCGTATCCCCGACAATGCCATCTCGGCACATGCCAACCAAGCTCGCATCCACAAGATCCCCTTTGGCGACAAGGAAAACTGCATGTACGAGAAAGACGTGGTAAACCTAGCACGTGAAAAAGGTTATTTCAAGGGCAAGGATGCTGACTTCGACTTCCAGGCAGCGTACAACCCCTATACCTTCAGTGGCCTACGCGGATGCGAGGCTCGTGTGTGGAGCTTCTTCCGCGAGTTTCACAAAGATGCACAGAGATACGAACAGCACGTGCGTGGCGATGTTACTGCCGAGCCCATGCCTCTATACGTGATCCCCGACCGCAAGGTATCGGTAGCCGATGTACGCAAGGCTATGCGCAACCACTACGAAGACACCTCCATGGATATGACCAAGGATGTGGGGGCTGGGCCATATCGTTCGCCCTATCGCTGGAGGCCTATGACCTTCGAGGTAGAGGGCGAGACCTATGTCAACGAACGAGCTATCGCCACACAGCAGACAGGCTTCGTCCTCGTAGCACAGCTACGCTCCTGGCTACCTGATGCTATAGGTGGTGTACTATGGTTCGGTGTCGATGATGCCAATACCGCTGTATTCACCCCGATGTATGCGAGCATTACCGCTATCCCCGAGGCCTATCGCGTAGGCAATGGCGATATGATGAACTTCTCCTGGACCTCGGCCTTCTGGATCCACAACTGGGTAGCCAACATGGCCTACAACCGTTACGAACCTATGATCGCAGACATCCGCCCCGTACAGGAGCGTCTCGAGAGCAAGTTCGATGCCGAGCAGAAGTCTGTAGACGAAGAGGCCGCTCGCCTATACAAGGAGTCGCCTGCCAAGGCAATCGCTTTCCTCAACAACTACTGTGCTGATGCAGCCAACGGAGCTACGGCTCGCTGGAAGAAGCTTGGCGAGTATCTCCTCGTCAAGTATATGGACGGCAACGTCAAGAAGGAAAAGGATGGGCGGTTCCTCGACAATGGACATGGCCTAAGTGAGATGCCCAACTTCCCTGGCTACAACAAGGAGTACTACGAAGCTATCGCCAAGACCTACGGGCACAACCTTAAGGTGTCGGGCCCCAAGGACGACCACTAGTCCTCTGGATACCTAATCCTATATAGAGCAAGCCCCTCCCGACCAAGGTATCGGGAGGGGCTTGCGTTCTGCTCTGGAGCGATAAGCTATCTCTGTACACGGACTCGAGCTAGCAGTGTACGCAGATAATCAACCTGCTCGGGATACCTACTAGCCACATTGTGTCGCTCCCCTGGGTCGTCAATCAGGTTGTAGAGCTGTGCCTCTGGGCTGTAGCCAGTCTCTATCTTGGGGCCCCATGGTATCATCTTGGGACCATCGCTAGGCTCGATGTACTTCCACTCCTCGGTACGTATAGACAGAGTGCCATTGGCGGCCTGAGCGACTACCCATGCGCGCCCCTCGGCAGGATGCCTCTCCATACCGAGCCCTAGCCATAGGGCTGCCTGCTCTTGGCTATCGGGAGCGACACCACTAGGGAGTGATATGCCCACTAGGTGTGCTAGAGATGCCAACCAATCGATCTGAGCGACGAGGCGGTCTGACACCTGACCACCAGCTATGACACGGGGCCAACGCACTAGAGCGGGCACACGCGTACCCCCTTCAAAGGCACTATACTTATGCCCGCGCAGGTGCCCCGATGGCTTATGCGCTCCGAGCTTCTCTTCGGCCTCGTCAGCGTAGCCGTCGTCGATGACAGCCCCATTGTCGCTAGAGAAGATCACTATCGTATTGTCTGCAAGACCTAGACGATCGAGCTGAGCGAGTACCTGCCCCACTGTCCAGTCGAGCTGGGCAATAGCATCGCCTCGCATTCCCATAGTACTTAGCCCCCGAAAGTGCTCATGCGGATAGCGAGGCACATGGATGTCGTTGGTCGCTAGGTAGAGGAAGAAAGGATGCTCCCTATTCTCTTCGATGAAAGCGAGAGCCTTGGCCGTGATAGAGTCAGCAATATATTCGTCTTGCCATAGAGCTTGACCACCTCCACGCATATAGCCAATGCGCCCTATCCCATTGACGATAGCCATATCGTGTCCATGGCTCGAGCGTTGCTTGGTGAGTAGCTCGGGGTGTGTCGAACCTAGAGGCTCGCCCCCATAGGGCTGATCATAGCTCACCTCTATAGGCTGTGAGGCATCGTAATGCGCCACACGCCTATTCTCGATGAAGACGCAGGGCACTCGATCGCCCGTAGCGGCCATGATGTACGAGTAGTCGAACCCTAGGTCATCGAGGGCTATATCCAGCTCTCCATTCCAGTCTTGCCCTCCAGTCCTCGACCCTAGCCCTAGGTGCCACTTGCCTATCGCTGCCGTGCGATAGCCTGCCTGGTGCATGAGGTCAGCTAGCGTGTAGCGTGCCGAGTCGATGATCATACCAGCGTTGCCAGCAGCCACATCGGTACCTCGACGTCTCCAGGCATACTCGCCTGTCAGAATGCTGTAGCGGCTGGGAGTGCTAGTCGCTGCAGAGGCATGAGCGTTGGTAAAGCGGATCCCCTCACTGGCCAGCCTATCTAGGTGTGGCGTCTGCACACCCACGGCTCCATAGGCACCTATATCGCCATAGCCTAGGTCATCGGCGTAGACGATCACCACATTGGGGCGGGGCTCCAATACCTTCCCCTGCTGAGCATACATAGGGCACACGCCTAGGGGCAATACGAGCAGTGTACTGCGCATACTATGAGTAATATTATCTATTCACAAAGCCAAGGGACTATCTCCTCGAGAGAAGATAGCCCCGTATGGAAAGCCACGCGCGATAAAAGTGAAAACTCCGAAAGACAGGATTTGAGTGCCCCGCTAACTTTGTAATCCGCCTGCCCCGAGGGGCTACGGCCCGCCATTGGTAGAGGAGCGTGTCTCGGAAAAAAATTGAAACGTTGAGTCTCCCTATCGACAACGTGGCTTAATTCTATGTAGCAAAGATAGGCATTGTTATCCAATTATCCAAGCGGCCACACTTTGAGCCCTCCAGCTCTCCTCACCTACCTGCGAGCATTCATTGCCTTTCTCTAGCCTCCTACATCGATATTCAATGATCGCCTCAGTCGATATTGAATGATCGTCTCAGTCGATATTCAATATCGACCCTGGTCGATGCCGACACCTCGAGAGCAGAGGGCTAGAGGGGGCATGGGAGGGAGGATGATCACGACGTTTTGGCGATCGATCTGTGGTTAGGGGGATTATTGTTACTTTTGTGCAATTTTCCTGTTTCATAGCTCGAAGCCAAGGAGAAGAGGAATAATGAGTTAATGAATGAACAAGGCGGAATTTGAAATCATGGCTCCCGTTGGCTCGTACGAGTCGCTAATGGCAGCTATCAACGCGGGGGCCGACTCCGTGTACTTCGGCATTGAGGGGCTCAATATGCGCTCCAAGAGTGCCAACAACTTCACCACCGAAGATCTCTACCGCATCGCTGGCATCTGCCGCGAACACAGCGTGAAGAGCTACCTAACGGTGAACACGATCATATACGACGAAGACCTCGAGCTCATGCGCTCTATCATAGATGCAGCCAAGGCCGCAGAGGTATCGGCCATCATAGCTGCCGACGTCGCTCCTATGCTCTATGCACGCAGTATAGGGGTAGAGGTACATCTCTCTACCCAGCTCAATATCACCAATGTGGAGGCGCTACGCTTCTACGCACAGTTTGCCGATGTGGTAGTACTAGCTCGCGAACTCAATATGGACCAAGTGGCGCGGATACATAGAGCTATCCTTGAGGAGCCTATTGTAGGCCCTGCGGGCGCACCTATCCGTATCGAGATGTTTGCTCATGGTGCTCTGTGTATGGCCGTCTCGGGCAAGTGCTACATCAGCCTACACGAGCAGGGGGGCAAGAGTGCCAATAGAGGTAGCTGTTCGCAGGTATGCCGTCGCTCCTTCGAGGTACGCGACAAGCAGAGTGGTGTTACCCTGGAGGTAGACAACGAGTATATCATGTCGCCCAAAGATCTCAAGACCATACACTTCCTCAACAAGATGCTCGATGCCGGGGTGCGCGTACTCAAGATAGAGGGACGTGCTCGTGGCCCCGAGTACGTCGATGCCGTAGTGCGTGCCTACCGCGAAGCCGTGGATACATACTGTGCAGGGCACTTTGATGAGGTGGCTGTAGCTCGCTGGGATCAGCGTCTAGGCGAGGTATTCAACCGTGGCTTCTGGGATGGCTACTATCTAGGCCAGCGAGTGGGAGAGTGGACGCCCAACTATGGCTCTTCGGCAACGAAGCAGAAGATCTACGTAGCCAAGGTTACCAAATACTTCAGTAAGCTAGGTGTGGCAGAGCTACAAGTAGAGAGTGGCGAGCTGAGCGTAGGGCAAGAGGTGCTCATCACAGGCCCCACGACAGGGCTACTGCGCTTTGAGGTACCAGAGATACGCCTAGAGCTAGAGCCCGTGGAGCGCGCCGAGAAGGGAGCCCTATGCTCGATACCCGTACCCAGCAAGGTACGCCCTGGCGATAGGCTATATCTGTTTGTCGATCGCTTCCTGACTCAGGAGTAGACACCTCTATGCCATAGCCATCAACCCCCGATGGGCTGTATCCTGCGATACAGCCCATCGGGGGTTGATGGCTCACATCTAGGAGCTTCGTGACAAGACGCTGGTCAGCGCGTCTTGCTAATGATAATGCAGAAGTAGGGGAATTGCCGTTGGCTAATGGCCTCTACGTCGGTCGAGTAATACTCGCGCGCCTGCCCGACGAACTCTAGATAGTGCCACCTGCGCTCTGGATAGGTACGCATAGCCGAGAGGATCTCCTCCTGGCACAGAGAGCCCTTCATCACCACGATAGTGTGAGGGCTCTGCCAGGCCTCGTCCCATTCGGCTCGTGTAGCTTCGCCTGGGATGACACGTAGCTGCTCCTCGAGCTGTACTAGCTGTCCGCTGATGAGGGCATTGCAGGCGATGAAGGCAGGGACACCAGCTAGCTGGCGTATCGGCACGCCATGCTCGAGCAGATAGTCGCCGATGTAGGCCGACGATGAGTAGAAACCACTATCGCCCTCGGCTACGACCGCTATGGTACCCGTGTAGCCAGCCTCAAGACGGGTGATAATATCGTCGGCTACGCCTCGATAGGCTGCCTGGGCACCATCACGTTGTTTGCTCATAGGCAGGTCGTAGAGGACTAGTGCAGAGGGTCGGATGCCGAGGCTAAGCATGATCTCCTCAGCCTTGGACGAGCGACGTCCCGTGGGGGCAATGGCCACGGGTGTATAGATCATATCGGCACGCTCTAGTAGGCGTAGCGACTGTAGAGTGATAAGCTCGGGATCTCCTGGGCCGAGCGAAACGAAGTATATCGGTTGCATAGTCTTATTGGATACTCTCTAGGAGGCATGAAGGATAGGTATAGCGTATCTGCCCATCATCGTCGATGAGCAGGACGGATAGCGTACTCTCGGGGACCAAGGTACGCCCCACTTGATAGCAGGCATCTGTGATGTAGCGCATGAAGCGGGGTAGATCATCGCCTTGCAGCCCCTCCCATAGCTCACGTGCTAGGGTGAGGCGGTCTATCAACTCGTGCGCCTCGCCCGTACAGCCCGTAGCCGTGGCTACGCTGTGTAGGTACTCTCTATTCATCAGCACTTTGCGGCTGTGGGTGTCGAGGTTGCCCTCCGCCAGTTTGACCGCCTTGCCCAGCATGATACCCATATAGATGTGTGGCACGTGGCACTCGGCGAGCTTGGCGAGCGTCTCGCCTATGTAGTTGCCATACTGGACGAAGCTCTGCGGTGGCAGGTCGGCAAAGGCCTCTCGCAGATAACGCTCGCTCTTGGCACCACTATTGATCACGATAGTATCGGCTCCCAGTGCCATCGCCACATCGGCCTGACGACCAATGGAGGCGACGAAGGCTTCGCTGGAAAAAGGCTTGACAACGCCCGAGGTCCCGATAATGGAGATACCGCCCTCGATGCCTAGGCGAGGATTGAAGGTCTTGAGTGCTAGCTCTCTCCCCATAGGCACCTCGATCTTGACATCGACCCCCTGCCCCTCGGGTAGGCGTCTGCGTATCTCGCTAGTCATCATCTGCCTAGGGGTAGCATTGATAGCAGGCTCTCCGACCTCGATGCCTATCCCTGGAAGCGTTACGATACCTACCCCCTCGCCTGGGACGAAGCGTATAGCTCCACTATCACTTAGGCATACCTCACTGGTAATGATCGCCCCACTCGTTACATCAGGGTCGTCGCCCGAGTGCTTGACGGCATACGCCCTATAGCCTCGCTCAGTGCACTCTATGCGCTCTATGGGCAGGCTTACCGTCTCTCCGCTCGGCAGCTCGATATCAGCCCAGGGGAGTTGCTCACCTGTCAGTAGGGCGTGCAGGGCAGCCACAGTGGCCGCCGTCGCAGTGCTACCAGTGGTAAATCCAGTCTTGAGGGGGAAGAAATCGGGCACAAGACGCTCGACAGCCTTGCGTAGCCCCACAGGGCCATTGACCGCTTGGTAGTGGCTCGGCAAGGCAGGGCGAGCTACCATGTAGACAGGGACGCCTGCAGCTAGTGCGGGGGCTACCTTCTCATCGAAGAACCCACTCTCTCCACTCTCCTTGGTCGTAACGGCATCGGGGGCTATGCGGTCGAATAGCTCTTGGTCTTGTCCCTCGGCAAAGTAGCAGATGTGGTCGGCAGGGAAACCAGCTGCCTCGGCCTTCTCGCGCGAGTCGTTGCGATCGAGGATGCGAAAGAAGGTCTCTCGCTCTTGCCAAAAGCGCCTCATACGTGGTATCGTATTGACCCCAGTGAGAGCCAGTAGACGGTGCGCAGGCTGTGCCAGCAGAGCATCCACTAGCTCATCATAGCTAGCACACACACGGATACGAGGGTCGAGCCTAGGATAGCGACGCTCGTAGCGCACTACAGGTATGCCTAGAGAGGCCGTAGCACGTCCTATCGTCTGATGTAGCTCTGCAGCGAAGGGGTGTGCGGCGTCTACGACGAGGCGAATATCGTGCTCTCTGATGAAGGCACACATAAGCTCCTCGGTCATCGCCCCCGTAAGGCGTATGCCGTGGACGAGGGTTATCTCCTGCGCATCCCCCTTGGTCGAGTAGTAGTAGGGATGGCCCGAGTCATCGAGCACTCGGCATACGGCACGTCCCTCGGTAGTACCTCCGTAGACTAAGATCATCGGCGATAGAGGTGCTTGAACTCATCGGCATACAGCCTCGATAGTCCCTTGCGGTTGTCGATAGCCTCACCGACTACTATCATCGTGGTGAGGGTAAGTCCATTGCTCTGCACAATATGAGCTAGGTCGCGCAGCTCGCCTCGATAAATGCGCTCATCGGGCCAAGTAAGGTGATAGCAGGCTGCTACTGGTGTCTCGGGCGGATAGTGCTCTAGAAGCTGTGCCTGCACATCGTCCACAATACCTGCCGAGAGGAAGATACACATCGTGGAGCGTGAGCGAGCTAGGAGGTGTAGCTTCTCGGTATCGGGCATAGGAGTACGCCCCTCGCCTCGAGTCAGGATGATCGTCTGTGTCTTCTCGGGAATAGTAAACTGCGAGCGCAGGGCAGCAGCGGCAGCCTGAAACGACGAGATACCTGGCGTGATGTGGTACTGCATACCATACTCATCGAAGAAAGCCATCTGCTCTTGGATCGCCCCATAGATACAGGGATCACCCGTATGCAGACGCACTACGAGTAGCCCACGGTCGTAGAACTCCTTCATCAGAGCAAACTGCTCCTCGAGGTTCATCGTAGCCGAGCTACGTACCGTAGCTCCAGGCTTGGCACACGCCGTTAGGGCACGAGGCACGAGGCTACCAGCATAGAGGATGAGGTCGGCTATCTCGAGAAAGGCGCGTCCACGGATAGAGCAGAGATCGGGGTCGCCAGGGCCTGCGCCTACTATCTCAATATGCCCCCTGCGCTCAGCCTCGCGGTCGATGGCTAGGGCGAAGGTGAAGTCGTTGCCCTCGTGTATCATCCCCTTCTGCTTCTCCACGACGATACTCCCCATGCGTGCAGCGAGGCGCGAAGCACTCTCGGCCACGCCATACACTCCCGTTACCTCGTAGACCTTGGCCGAGGGATTGAGGATCTCCACAGGGGCAAGGTCTTGGGCCGTATAGATACAGGCCTCACCGATGCCCCAGCGCACTAGAAGCTCGTGCAGTAGAGGTTCATCTCGCTTGAGGTCTATCGTCCCTATACGTGCTATGGCCTCGGGGTAGTAGCCTAGGCGACGCACCTCGCTCTCGATATACTGAGGGATGTCTGAGGGATCGCACTGATAGCGGCAGCCTAGCCCTAGCGTCAGCACCTTGGGGACAAACTGTATCATGGGTACCTCGGTCTCATAGATGCGTGGGCTAACCACTAGTACTAGCTCGTACTGGCTCGCCTCAAAGTCCTCTCGCCTGTAGAATACCTCCACATGATCGGCCACGCTACGCTCTAGGGCCATCGTTCCCTTGTCTCTAGTCTCTAGGAGCAGGGCGGTACGAGCACCATTGGTATAGAGGGCGATAGGGCGGTTCATGCCATCGGTGTTGGCCCGCGGTTGCCAGCCATACTTGCTCCCGAGGAGGTCTAGAGCCCAGAGACCCGTGTTGTCGGTCTGAGTACTTACTACGGCCTCGGCTCCTAGTGTCCGCGCTATCTCCTCAGTCAGAGCGTTGGCACCACCGATATGCCCCGATAGCACAGACACTACGAAGCGTGCTGTGCTGTCTACGTTGATGACGGCAGGGTCGTGATACTTGTGCTCTATAAGCGGAGCAATGGTGCGCACACATATACCTAGGGCTCCGATGAAAACCCACGCCTGATAGGAGCGAAAGTGCTGTGCCACATAGGCCTTGAGGTCGGGCACCTCCACGACGCCATCGGCAGAGTGGGTGGATACGACAGTGAGGCTATCGGGGCTCTCTTGCTGCAGTAGGCGAGCTATCTCTATACCTCTAGGCGAAACCGCAACTACGGCTATATTCATACTTAACATCTTGGTCTATTGTCAATCTATAGCACAAAGATACGTTTCTTTTGCCTCTCTGCAAGCACTTGCGCCCAATCCGCCAGGGCTGACGCTCTAGGACGTATGGTTAGCCTCGTAGCGGTTATTATCCTAGTAGCACGCATTGACTCTTTAGTTCCCTATGTCCAATAGTCTTTTACAGGAGCTTCGCTTAGTTAGCACCCCGAGACAGATCGTCAGAGCCTATATCCTCTTACTTATGCCTTACCTATGGAAGAGGGACACCATCGTAGGGTAGCTCAAAAAAAGCCTAGGGTGAACGAGGCGTTCGCCCTAGGGCTACCACCTCGTTCACCCTAGAGGAAAAATGCGTCAGCCCTACCCTATCAACACC
>JBHACB010000092.1:0-9542 GCA_041854325.1 Porphyromonas sp. | reverse complement strand
CTAGCCTGTCTATCAAGCACTAGCCCCGATACTCACCTTGGCGAGTATCGGGGCTAGTGCTTGATGGCATCAGAGGTGAGGCCAAATGAGGCGCATGAGAGCCCTAGACAGATGAGGCGAGGCATAGGGGGCGAGGTGCTGCTGGCGTAGAGTGAGGGTGTGCGCATCGAATGGGCGAGCCATCAGCGTATGGCACTGTGCGACCAAGGCCTCGGGGCTGTCGGCTAGGTGGCAGAGGGTGCCTAGGGTACTACCAGCCACCATGGTACTATTGGCTAGGACGTGTCGGCCTGCGAAGAGGCTGGCGAGGAGCTTGAGCTTGAGCCCTGTAGCCTGTGCAGTGTAGAGGATGTGTAGCTGAGCCTCGGTGATGAGCTGGTGCATCGTAGCCTCGTCGGGGTTGGCAATGAGCTCTATATGGGGATAAGGGCGTAGGGCTTCGTAGAGATGAGGCGGAGGGTTCATGCCAGCCACTACCACTCGATAGGGGAGCTGACTCCAGACCTCTCGAGCTAGGTAGAGCACACTGGCTACATTCTCTGCCACAGAGAGCTTGCCATGGTAGAGCATGTAGTCCGACGTGCCTAGGGAGCTCGACACCTGGCTGTAGGGGTGGAGGCAGGGCACGCAGGCGATAGGCACCTCGGGGTAGTGGGTGCGCAGGTAGTCGACCTCGGTCGTGGAGACGGCTATCACCATGCTGGCCGACCGCAGTCGACGCTCGTAGAGCCCGAAGCGCAGTGCCTCGATATGGTGAAAGGCTCGGCGTAGCAGGGTGTGCTCGGCACGAGCTATGGCGTGGTAGTAGCGGTGCTCCACGTTGCAGTAGCGTACGAATTGTCGTCGCCCCCGTAGCCTTGGGTCGGTGAGGGGGGTACGTGGTGTGTAGCCCCTCGTAGAGGATGGGGTGATCATCGCTCGCTAGCCGATCGACTAGGCGAGAGCTCCTACGTCCATAGACGTTGTAGGGGAGCAGGCTGAGGTTGGCCCCAAGCCCCTCGGCGCGTCGGTAGTAGTGTACCTCGAGGCAGAGAGACTCGAGCTCGGGGGCTCGAGGGCGTCCATACTGCCACACATGTAGGATGATAGCCACACCGAGGTCGTGCAGGTGCTTGACCTGATAGTAGATGTCCTGTACGCCACCGTAGTCGGCAGGCCAAGGGACGTCTAGGGCGACAAGGTGTAGCGTGGGGCGCATAGTGAGCTAGGGAGTAGCTATATAGGTCTCGTAATAGGCCACGAAGAGGCGGAGCCGGCCATAGCTATATCGACCCTCGAGGGCCTCGTAGAGCTCCCTGAGCGAGGCCGGTGAGCCATGCTGGCGGAGGTAGTCAATGACCTCCTGAGCCTCGTCTAGGGAGAAGAGTTGGTCGGGAGCTATAGTGCGCTTGCCTAGCTGGTAGGCTAGATGAGTGAATATCGTGCTCTCGGTGAGGCCTCGCTCGAGGGCTATGGCCGCGACATCCAGCCCCGCCTGCCATAGACGGAGGGTCTCGTCCTGTGTGCGTACTCGCTCTACTTGAGGCTTGTCATCCTTGGCCTTGCTACTACGTCCTCTCTGGCTTGCCTGTGGTGGCGGTAGCAGTGCCTGCACCTGAGCCTCGACCTCTGTCTGCCATCGGTCTATCGCCCCATCGAGATCGAGCGCAGTCCGATCGAGCTCTGCCCCTCGAGCCAATGCCCCTAGGGTAGCTGCGAGGCGATAGAGTCGGCTTATCGTGGCGTGTAGCCCCTGGCGTAGTGCCTCGAGCTCCTTGACGAATTGCTTCGTCTTGCGCTCTTGCTTCACCTGATGTAGACGGACTACGACCTCGGTGGCCACCTGTGCTAGCCGCGGAGCGAAGTACTGCACTGCGCTCTCGATGCGCTCCGCGATATGGCCTATCGGGGGCGGAGAGATGCCCCATAGGGAGGCTAGCTGGGTGCGAAACTTGCCCATCGTACGGCATAGCTCCTCGATGACCTCGGTGGTCTCGCTAGCCCAGTCGCCATGGCTACTCTTGGTACTGCGTCCGCTCTCCTCGCGGTAGCTGAGGCTGTGGGTGCGCCACTGATCGGCGAGCTCGTGCCAGTCGGTCGAGGCGAGTGTCAGGGTACACCAGTAGGCGATGCGCTCGCCCTGGAGCGAGGCCTGTAGCTCGTCGGGGGGAGTAGAGCCTCGAGTATAGTCGACAAGCTCTTGGGGCACGTCTAGCCCACGCTGTGGCAGGGGGGATAGCAGTACCAGCCCCTCGAGGCTCGTTAGGCGCGATAGGGCTACATAGGCCTGACCCGAGGCAAAGATCCCCTCGAGATCGAGGGCAGCACGATCGAAGGTCAGCCCCTGGCTCTTGTGCACAGTGATACCCCAGGCGGCACGCAGGGGATATTGTCGGAAGGAGCCTAGGACCTCGGGCGTGGGTATCTGCCCATCGGCGTCTAAGGTATAGCGTACGTGGGTCCACTCGTGGGGCTCTACCTCTATGATGAGGCCACTATCCTGTAGACGCACAGCTACGCCTCGAGGCGATACGGTGTGCACCACACCTATCTTGCCATTGTAGTAGCGGCGAGGTGTGGCGGTGTCGTTGCGTAGCATCATGACGCGTGCCCCAGGCTTTAGCTCTAGGCGTGCATCGGTCGGGTATAGGTACTCGGGGAAGTCGCCCTCGATGTGGGCATCGAGGTAGACGGCAGGGGCTGGCAGACGCTCTAGGGCACGGCGATTGATGGTGTCCACCTTGTAGTTGTGCGTCGTCAGCAGGATGTAGCCTTCGTGCTCGGTGCTGTCAAAGTCGGGGCGCACGTAGCCGTTGAGCAGGTCAATGTCGGCCGCAGTGAGGGCATTGTGGCGGAGGTTGTTGAGCAGGGCGACGAACAGCTCATTGGCCTGACGATACACCTTGCTTAGCTCTAGGTGTAGGGGCGGATGATGGCGTAGTACCTGAGCTTGAAAGAAGAATACCCCCTCGTAATACTGCTGGAGCGTCTCCCATTCGCTGGGCTTGACTACTGGCGGTAGCTGTAGTAGGTCGCCAATGAAGAGCACCTGTACACCGCCAAAGGGAGCCGACGACCTGCGCACACGCCTGAGCACCATATCGATACAGTCGAGCGTATCGGCACGTAGCATACTGACCTCATCGATGATCAAGAGCTCGAGGGTGCGCAGTAGCCTGCGCTTGCTCTCGTGCATGCGTGTCTGCCTCCAGTAGCTCGAGGGCGTGATGACCTGATCGGACGTGCGTAGACCGCCTCGAGGCTCGACTGGCAGGAACATCCCCGTGGGGAGCTGAAAGAGCGAATGGAGCGTTACGCCCCCAGCATTGAGGGCGGCTATACCTGTCGGTGCGGCTACGATGCAGTGCTTGTAGGTCTGGCTGATGATATGGCGTAGCAGGGTCGTCTTGCCCGTGCCAGCCTTACCTGTCAGGAAGAGCGATCGAGAGGTATGATTGACAAACTCTATGAGGTAGTCTCTTGTATCCATAATCTAGGCCATGGGCCCGCCTTGATGTCGTATCCCCCCAAAGGTACTCAAAAGGACGGCACCCACCAAGCTATCCATCGGCTGGAGGCGAGATGAGAACGCCCTAGGGTGAACGAGGCGTTCACCCTAGGGCGTAGCTTGGGGAGCTCTAGGGCGAATGGAGTGTTCACCCTAGGGGTGCCGAGCGTAGCCTAAGGGAAGAGAGGGCGAAGGACGTCGGGTATGGTGAGGTCGAGCTCTCGAAGCCTAACCAAGGCCTCCTGCCCTTGGGGAGAGAGGGCGAAGAGCATCTTGCGCTTGTCCGTCTGCCCGATACTACGCTCTATGAGCCCCTTGCGCTCTAGTAGGCCGAGTATCTTGGAGGTATGGGCGGTGCGCAGGCCTAGCCGTGTAGCGAGGTCGGTCGAGGCGACTACCTCGCCTGCTATGGCACAGAGGGCCATAGCTTCGTTGAGCCCGAGGGCGCACTGCTCGAGGAGCTGAGCCTCGAGCTGATGCAGGGCTACGACGAGGTCGCGCATGGTGCAGATAGAGGCGATCTTCTCCATGATAGGTCTAGATGAAGAGGTTGACGCCCGACTGCTCCGCCCTATTCATATAGGTAGCGACACCTCCTATCGATACACTAGGGAGTAGCTCCTCGTGCTTGATCCCCATGACGTCCATCGACATCTGGCAGGCGATGAACTCTACCCCTGCATCGATAGCCTGCTGGCGTAGGCTCTCGAGCGAGTCTACTCCTCTGCGCCGCATCACCATGCGCATCATACGTGCACCGAGCCCTCCCATATTCATCTTGGATAGCCCTAGGCCTCGACTACTCTTGGGGAGCATTATGCCGAAGAGACGTCCCCATAGATCTTTGTCGGAGCTAGGCGTACCACGCTTGATGGCGTTGAGCCCCCAGAAGGTGAAGAAGATGCTCACATGCTCGCCCGTGGTAGCGGCACCATTGGCGAGGACGAACGTGGCCAAGGCCTTGTCGAGGTCGTCGCTAAAGAGGATGAACGTCTTGCCTCGCCGTGCCCCCTCTCCCGTATGTGTAGGGCAGGCCTCTCCCGCCGTGCATGCACCACGCTCTACGACTGCCGAGTAGCTCCCCTGTGCGCGGTGGCTATCGATCAGCTGATTGCCCGTGCTCTGGCACCACGCCTCTACATCGGCGACGAAGCCTGGGTCTGTGGATGTGATGCGCACACGCTGGCCTACGGCCGTCTCATCCATAGCCTGCTTGAGGCGCACGATAGGGCCCGGGCAACACAGCCCTGAGACATCGATCTGACGCATAGGTGCCTCATCGTGAGGCTCCGTGGGTGCAGGAGCTACGGGGCGAGCTGGCGCACTATACTCCCTGACGGCTTGGCTCCAGAGACGATAGCCTCCGATGAGGTTGCGCACAGAGTCGAGCCCCCTCTGGCGGAGTATATTGGAGGCTAGGTAGCCACGAAGCCCCACAGCACAGTAGACGAGTATGGGGCGCTCGCTATCGAGCTCGCCGATACGGCTACGCAGGTCGTCCACAGGGATATTGATCGCCCCTGGGATGTGCCCTAGAGCGAACTCCTGAGGCGTGCGTACATCGATGATCTGTTCGCTGGGGTCGCTACCCACCTCGCGCCAGTAGGCAGGGCGTACTCGACCCGCGATGATGTTTTCGGCTACGTATGCCGCCTGTGCCACAGGATCCTTGGCCGAGGAGTAGGGGGGTGCGTAGGCCTGCTCGGTCTGCATGAGGTCGTAGATAGTTCCCCCTAGCTTGATCACCTGCGCTATCGAGTCGATACGCTTGTCTACACCCTTGGCACCCACAGCTTGTGCTCCATAGAGACGTCCGCTCGTGGCGTCGAAGGTGATCTTGAGGGTCATCTGCACTGCCCCTGGGTAGTAGGAGGCATGGCTCATGGGGTGGATAGTAACGGAGCGATAGGGTAGGCCTTCGCGTTGTAGAGCCTTGGCAGGTAGCCCCGTAGCCCCTACCGTTAGGTCAAACACCTTGGCGATAGCCGTCCCCACAGAGCCCTCGTAGGGACGCTTGCCCCCGCGCATATTGTCTGCTACGATACGTGCTTGGCGATTGGCAGGGCCAGCGAGGTAGCTGTGCCATGGCTTGCCCGTGATAGGGTGTGGATACTCGATAGCATCTCCCACGGCATAGATGTGCGGGTCGCTGGTGCGCAGATACTGGTCTACTACGATACCCCCTCTATGCCCTAGCTCTAGCCCAGCCTGACGTGCTAGGTGTGCATTGGGCACTACTCCTATGGAGAGCAAGAGTAGGTCGGTCTCGAGCACCTCGCCCGATGAGAGCTGTAGGCGTAGTCCGCCAGCATGCTGATCGATACGCTCTAGCCCACGCCCTAGATAGAGCCCTATGCCCTGCTCGGCGAGGTGAGCGTGTACGAGGTTGGCCATGGAGAAGTCGATAGGTGCCATGACCTGTGGCGCGAGCTCCACGAGGCTTACCTCGATGCCCCTCTCGTGGAGGTTCTCAGCCATCTCGAGCCCTATGAAGCCTCCACCTACTACTACAGCCCTACGTACCCCTGCCTGCTCGATATAGCCCTTGATAGCATCGGTATCCTCTACCGAGCGCAGTACGAATACCCCAGGGCTGTCGCTCCCAGGTATCTGTGGGCGTATGGGAAGGGATCCAGGCGATAGTAGGAGCTCGTCGTAGCTCTCGCTGTAGGTACTGCCGTCGGCACAGCGTACGGCTACCGTACGCGCCTCGCGGTCTATGCCGATCACCTCCTGCTGGGTGCGCACATCTACGGCATACCTACGCCCGAAGCTCTCGGGCGTCTGCACGAGGAGGCTCTGGCGGTCGGGGATAGCTCCCCCGATGTGGTAGGGCAGGCCACAGTTGGCGTACGATATGTACTGGCCTCGCTCTATGAGTATGATGTCTGCGTGTTCGTCGCCTCGTCTTAGGCGGGCAGCGGCTGTAGCTCCTCCTGCTACACCGCCGATGATGATGTACTTAGCCATATGTTCGTTTTTGTCTCGTTGTATCTCCTATAGCAGGGAGGGAGCTAGGGCTAGCATAGCCCTCGTTTGCCCTTCTGCTTTACCTCTATAACTCGTCTTGTGTAGCTATTGTTTTCCATCGGATATATTTTTTGATGTGTCCCAATGTGCTCTATATCCACGCCCTCTAGCTCTAGTGGTTCGCTGAGCCTGCCTCTGCCACTGCTGGCCTATGCGAGCGAGTAGCGAGGCGTGGGCAATCGTATTGCACGAGACGCAAATAATGCCTATATTCGCAAGTGCTAGTGCATGCAATAAGGATATTCTAAATATAAGAACAATGACGATCAAACACTTTCTGTGCTCAGCAATGGCAATGACCACACTAGGGGTGGGTGCTCTACCTGCCCAGCAACGCATGACCCCAGAGATGCTTCTAGAGATGGCTCGCGTGGGCGAGGCCTCCTTATCGCCCGATGGACGCCTAGCGGTCTATCAGGTGAGCTTCCCCAGTATCGAGCAGAACAAGAGCCGATCGGAGCTCTTCGTCGTAGGGCTCGATGGCAAGACACGCCGCACTCAGCTCACCAACACGCCCGCAGGCGAATACTCGCCTCGGTGGTCGGCCTCAGGGCAGCGTATCACTTTCCTATGCAATGAGACGGGTAGCATGCAGCTGTGGTCTATGGCGGCAGATGGTAGCGACCGCCGTCAGCTGACGGCTATCGAGGGCGGTATAGAGAGCTATATCGTATCGCCAGACGAGACGATGGTGCTATACGTCAAGCAGATCAAGTACGGCCAGCGCACCGCAGACCGCTATCCCGACCTGCCCAAAGCCTCGGGCCGTGTGATCGATAGCCTCATGTACAAGCACTGGGATGAATGGGTGGAGACGATCCCCCACATCTTCTATGCTCGCCTAGGCGATAGCCCTATCACCTCGGGTCGAGATATCTTGGAGGGCGAGCCCTACGAGGCACCTATGAAGCCCTTTGCCTCTATCGATGATGTAGCATGGAGTGCCGACAGCAAGAGTATCGCCTATGCTAGCCGCAAGAAAGAGGGGCGCGCCTACAGCCTATCTACCAATAGCGACATCTACATATACAGCCTAGAGAGTGGACAGACACGCAACGTTACCGAGGGGATGATGGGCTACGACACCGAGCCCACCTTCTCGCCCGATGGCAAGTATATAGCCTGGACGAGCATGGAGCGCGATGGCTTCGAGGCTGATATTAAGCGTCTCTTCGTCATGGACCTCAAGACGGGGCAGAAGACCTTCCTCACCGAGGGCTGGGAGTACAACGTCGACCACCCACAGTGGAGTGCCGATAGCAAGCGCATCTACTTCATCGCTACCGTAGAGGCCGAGGCAAGCCTCTTCGAGATACCTCTGAGAGGTAAGAAGATACGTAAGATCTCGCAAGATGGGCCCTACAACTATGTCTCTATGCAGGTGCGCAATGGTCAGCTACTAGCTGGCCGACAGAGCTTGCTCGCCCCTACAGACCTCTTCCGCGTAGACCTCAAGACTGGGCAGGCCACACCTATTACGCAGGAGAACGCCTCTACGCTAGGCAAGCTAGGCAATACGCGTACCGAGAAACGCTGGATGACTACGACCGACGGCAAGAAGATGCTGGTGTGGGTGGTGTTACCGCCCGACTTTGACCCCACGAAGCAGTACCCCTCGCTCCTCTACTGTCAGGGCGGACCACAGAGCCCTGTGAGCCAGTACTTCTCCTTCCGCTGGAACCCCCGCCTCATGGCCGAGCAGGGCTATATCGTCATCATGCCCAACCGCCGTGGGGTGCCCGGCTTTGGCAAGGAGTGGAACGAGCAGATCAGTGGCGACTACTCTGGCCAAAACATACGCGACTACCTCACTGCTGTCGATGAGATGAAAAAAGAGCCCTACATCGACCACAAGCGTATCGGTGCCGTGGGGGCTAGCTATGGGGGTTACTCGGTCTTCTACCTAGCAGGGCACCACGAGGGACGCTTCAGTGCTTTCATCGCTCACGCCGGTATCTTCAACCTCGAGATGCAGTATATGGAGACCGAGGAGATGTGGTTTGCCAACTGGGATATGGGGGGTGCGCCCTGGGACAAGCACAATGCCACGGCTCAGCGTACCTTCGCCAACTCGCCTCACCGCTTTGTAGACAAGTGGGATACCCCTATCCTAGTGATCCATGGGGAGCTCGACTACCGCATCCTCGCTAGCCAAGGCATGGCTGCCTTCAACTCTGCTCAGCTACGCGGTATCCCTAGCCAGCTCCTTATCTTCCCCGACGAGAACCACTGGGTGCTACGCCCACAGAATGCACTCCTGTGGCAGCGCACCTTCTTCGGCTGGCTCGACAAGTGGCTCAAGTAAGTCCCCATGCCCTCCATGCACTACAGTAAGTATATGAACAAGATAGTAGGCCTAGCCCCTCTACTGCTAGTCTGTTCGCTAGTAGCCTGCACAGGCTCTAGTAGAGCGACCAGTGGCTCCGACTCTATCGCTACGCTCGTGCCGATAGCCCTCACGAGCGAAGAGGAGGCCGAGGAGATGGCATTTATTCGCTCATTCTACGACGCTGGCTATACCGACGAGTGGACCGACGACACCCTAAGGCACGAAGCCTATCTAGGGGCAGAGCTCATCGCCCTGCTCGACTCGACTATCGCCGATGGAGAGGTAGGTCTATTCGACTACGACCCCTTCACTCAGGCGCAGGACTACAACCGCAGTACCCTGCTCGAGAGCCTTAGGGTGAAGCCGACCGACCGTCCACACCTCTATCGGGTATCGCTCGCCTCCCTGCCAGATGCCGACACTGTGTCTATAGACCTACTGCTGGGGCGTGATAGGGCAGGTAGCCTGCGCATCGTCAATATACCTAGCGACTCTATCTGTAGGGCGTATCTAGGCCTCTAGAGCCTCCCTACTCTGTATGCGAGCCTCAGCTATCCCCCCCCTCCTAGGTGGTAAGCTGAGGCTCATCGCTAGGAGGCCGCTCGCCACAGCATCTCTCGGCTTCCCTCCCCTCGTCTGTATCACGCCCCCTAGAGCATCTGCTGTGGTAGGGTAGGTGCTCCTAGAGGCTCTTTG
>JBHACB010000091.1:0-29861 GCA_041854325.1 Porphyromonas sp. | reverse complement strand
TTTTGTGGCTATTGGCCCACCGCGCTAGGAGATTACTGTGCCCTAGATCTTATCGGGGAGGGGGGCTAGTCGAGGAAGCGTGCCGTGAGCCCAGCGAAGGCATCGATACGCCTATCGCGGAAGAAGGGCCACCAGCGGCGTACCTTCTCGCTACGCACTAGGTCTACCTCTACTACGGCCGTCGTCTCCTCGAGCCCTAGCTCGGCGAGGAGCTCGCCCTGAGGCCCTGCCACGAAGCTACGCCCCCAGAAGCGGATCCCGTTGGTCTGCCCCGAGGGGTCGACCTCCACACCGACCCTATTGACGGTGATCACGGGCAGGCCATTGGCTACGGCATGTCCGCGCTGCACGAGCTGCCAGGCATCGCTCTGACGCGTCTGCTCGGCAGGCACGTCAGAGCTCTCCCAGCCTATGGCGGTGGGGTAGATGAGCACCTCGGCACCGCGCATAGCCATGAGGCGTGCGGCCTCGGGATACCATTGGTCCCAGCACACCAGCACACCGAGCCTGCCCACGGAGGTAGTGATAGGCTCGAAGCCGAGGTCGCCAGGGGTGAAGTAGAACTTCTCGTAGTATGCAGGGTCGTCGGGGATGTGCATCTTGCGGTACATGCCGGCTATCGAGCCATCGCGCTCTATCACCACGGCCGTATTGTGATAGAGGCCTGCGGCTCTGCGCTCGAAGAGCGACAGCACCAGCACTATACCCAGCTCGCGTGCTAGGCTACCAAACTCCTCTGTGCTAGGCCCAGGTATGGGCTCGGCCTGATCGAAGACGTGCACGTCCTCTGTCTGGCAGAAGTAGAGCCCATTGTGTAGCTCCTGTAGCACTACGAGCTCTGCGCCCTCTCTGGCCACTTGGCGAATGCGCTCGGCGAGGCGGCGCTTGTTGTAAGCGTGATCGGCCGTATTGGCCTGCTGTACAATTCCTACTTTCATTGCTATTGCCACTTGCTTTTGTTGATAAATCCACGGGGCACCTGCATCGTAGCGCAGTGCAGGCTACCATGCTGGCGTATGAGCGCACGGCAGTCGACGCCCACGATAGCCCTGTCGGGTAGAGCCTTGGCTAGACGCTCCAGCACCACGGCATCGTAGCTCTGTCCATAGGTGGGCACGAGCACGGCGCCGTTGACGAAGAGGAAGTTGGCGTAGGTCGCTGGTAGGCGATGGCCATCGTCCTCGTAGATAGGCTGCGGTAGGGGCAGGGGCACGAGCGTATAGGGCTGGCCACTAGGGGTACGCAGGGCTTGGAGCTCCTCCTCCATACGGCGCAGGGAGTGGTAGTGGGTGTCGTCTGTGTCGTCGCAGCTCACGTAGGCGATAGCCTCGGGCGAGAGGAAGCGTGCCAGTGTATCGATGTGGCCATCGGTGTCGTCGCCCTCTAGCTCGCCGTGGTGTAGCAAGATGAGGCGTTCGGCTCCTAGAGCCTCGGTGAGTAGGGCGTGTAGCTCCTCCTCGTCGAAGCCAGGGTTGCGGTTGGGCTCGTAGATACAGCCGTAGGTGCTGAGTATCGTCCCCCGACCATCGCTCTCCACAGCACCACCCTCTAGGGCGAGCATGAGGCGGTTCATCACCTGTACCTCGGGCTCGAAGGCACGGCTTAGGTATAGACAGCGGGTCATGAGGTTGTCCTTGGCTGCGGCGAACTTCATGCCCCAGCCATTGAAGGTGAAGTCGCCAATGGCTTTGACCTCGGCACCGTCCTCGGTGGTGATACGAAACGACAGTGGGGCGTAGTCGCGACACCACGTGTCGTTGGAGTCCATCTCCATGACGAAGAGCTGGTGCGGATGCTCCTCGCCAGCGAAGAGCGAGCGCACGTAGCTAGGGTCGGGTGTCAGGATCAGCAGGTCCTCGTAGCGCAGTATGGCCTGCGCTAGCTCTCTATAGCACGCCTCTACCTCGGGTAGTATGCGTGCCCAGTCGGTCTCGGCATGGGGCCAAGTGATCAGGACGAGGTCTTGCTCCTCCCACTCGGGGATCAATATGAGTTTTGTATTCATTTCTAATCGTTTTGTCTTGCCTTGTGTGGCACAAAGATACGCCTTTTGGCTCGCTTGGGCACGTGCCCTGGAGCCCAGCCAGCGCAGACCCTTGTGCAGCCTAGTCCTCTAGATGCCTAGGCAAGGGGATGTAGTACAGCCATATATCACGAGCAGGTCAGATGCCCTAGGGCGAACGCATCGTTCGCCCTAGGGGTACAATGGACGAGGCCTAGGCTCGCCGATAGTGCTACTGTCTGTCTCCGCGAGTAGGATAAGCCGGTAGGCGCATCACTCTGCGCATGATAGCGACGAAGCTAATGCCGAGCATCAAGGCGATGAGCACCAGCCCGAGCAGAGCGGTGAGCATCTGCCCTGCACCGCCAGCCGTGGGGAAGACACGCTCTATCACCTGCATATACTGGGTGCGTACCACAGCCACCACCCCTAGCGATACGCCTAGCGAGCCCACGAAGAGCCCTACGCTCAGGAGCCAATAGGGTAGCCCTACGGACAGACGGCTGTAGCCTAGCAGTAGGAGGTGCTCGAGCAGTGTAGCATTCTTCTCGAGCACTAGGTATATGCTTAGGATGAGCATGTACAGGGCGAGCAGGCTGATGACGAGCCCTACGCCACCTACTAGTAGCACGATGAGGCGTAGGAGGTAGTTGGCCTCGCCACTATCGAGGGCGTTGCCCTCGACTTGGTAGCCGTGTGAGGCGATGTAGGCGAGGAGGTCGGCATCGGCAGGGTTGTCCACGCGTAGCACGAGGCGCGAGGGCTGTGCCGTAGTCCCCGAGGCATAGCGGTCGTTGGCCCAGGTCATGAAGGCCTCGGGCACGAGCAGGGTGTTGAGCTTGTCGGAGAAGCCCACTATCCTACCCCGATAGAGGTCGTGTAGCCCCATGCCCGATAGCTCTACACGCAGGTGGAGCAGCTCGATAGCTTTCTCTGAGATCTGTGGTAGGCCTTGGCTCTGGGCAAAGGCCGCGTTGTATAGCGTGAGGTAGGTGCGAGGGATGATGATGGGGATAGTGCCACTAGAGGGGTCGAACGACCACTCCTCTGGCGATACATCGAGGAAGCTATCGGGCACTGCCTCGAAGAACATATAGGTATAGACCTCGACGCCCATGGTGAGCCCTGCCGTGATGCGAAACTGTGCCGGCATGAAGGCCCCTAGCTCGCGGACGAAGGGCTGACGCCCAAGACGCTCTACCTCCTCTGCCCCGAAGGTGGAGCTACTCCCCGAGAGCATATCGAGGCTCGAGACCCGCTTGGAGAGGACGATCTGATCGCCTCGCATGAGCTGTCCCTTCTGCCCGAGTATCTCCTCGACATCGTGGTAGAACTGTAGCCCCACGAGCAGTATGCTCAGCCCCACGAGGCTAGCGACAAAGAAGCCCAGCACCTGCCCTAGGCTGAGCTGGCGCCAGAGTAGGCGGAGGCCATATCTATTGGTAGCATGCATAGGCTATAGCGTCAGGGTGTGGTGATAGGGGAGTGGTAGGTGTAGCCCCACGGAGGTAACGATGATGCCTGCCGACTGCCTGCTGGCCTCGGTGGCGACGACCTCGGCGACGACCTCGGCATTGGAGGCATCGAGGTGGCTGATAGGCTCATCGAGGATGATGAAGTCGAATGGCTGGCAGAGTGCACGCACCAGGGCTACACGCTGCTGCTGACCGAGCGACATGCGTCCCACAGGCCTGTGCAGATGCTCCCCTAGGCCTAGGGTATCGCAGAGGGCGTGTATCTCGTCTAGGCTCTTGTGCTGGGTGAGCCTATTCTTGAGCAAGATGTTGTCTAGGGCCGATAGGGAGGGGAAGAGCTTGAGGTCTTGCCATACGATGGCGAGCGAGGAGCGTCGTAGCGCATCCCAGCGCGTGGGGCTGTAGTGGCGCACGTCCTCATCGTCTATGGCGATAGTGCCTAGATAGTCGCCCCTATGCCCATAGAGGAAGCTACAGAGCGAAGACTTGCCTGCGCCCGACTCGGCCTCTATAAGGTAGCTGCACCCCCGATCGAGATCGAGAGTGCAGCTCCATACGTGCGAGGGACGAGGCTCTCTATCGGCAAAGACCAAAGGCAATGCTTGCCGTAGGCTGATCCTGTCCATAGGTGATAGGCTAGATTTCCTTGGCTACTGCGCTGATGATCCCTATCAGTTGCTTGAGAGAGTTGTCGCCATTATCGGTGAAGACGAGCTCCATGGTCAGGGCCTGGTTGTCGCCATACACCGAGAGGTGCGAGATGCGCTCTATCTGATCGTACACAGGCTTGGGGAGGAAGGAGAAGAATGGCGTGAGGCTAACCAGAGCTGCTTGGTGGTTGTACAGCATCATGCTAGGGTACTGGAGGAGCTCGCTAGCGACGGGCTGGCTAGAGATATCCTTGTCCCCTGCGGCTACGGGTGTCCATGCTCGGCTAGCGGCCTCCTCGCTGAAGGCGATGTAGCACTTCTTGTCCTTGAAGCCTATATAGATCTC
Source organism: Porphyromonas sp. (assembly GCA_041854325.1). Taxonomy (GTDB): domain Bacteria; phylum Bacteroidota; class Bacteroidia; order Bacteroidales; family Porphyromonadaceae; genus Porphyromonas. The sequence continues at coordinate 25,388 of JBHACB010000091.1, read as the reverse complement.
AGTGCCCCAGCCATTGCCGAAGCGATAGTTGCCCTCGCCTAGATCTGCGAATGTGGGCGTACCGAGCGCAGGTGCCTCGGTGCTAGCGACAGAATCGGGCGTCACAGCCACTACCTCTGCCACTGGTGCTGTCTCGGGGGTCTGTGCCTTGATAGAGTCGCCGAGGGCTAGCACTAGGCGTCGGAGCGGTGCTTCGTCTCGTAGCGATAGATAGGCTACTACGCTAGGGGGATATGCCCCTAGGGTGATGTCGCCCTGTAGCGACTCTATGGCGGCGATGATGTCTAGGTTGACCTCCTTGAGGAGCTCCTCTATGGGGGCCAGATACCCCATCTGACGTGTGCCAGCGATCACCTTGGCTCCATCGATGCCTGTGGCCGTGATGAAGACGCTCTTCTCGGGGAAGTACTTGAGAAACTCACCACTGGGCTTCATGGTCGCCTCGCGCTGTAGCTCGAGTGCCTTGATGTACTGCTCATTCTCGCTGTAGAGGCTTGTCGTGAGCTTGGCCTTGCCCTCGGCAAAGTCGAGCGCAAGGGTGTAGAACGTCTTATCGAGCTGGCTTGCGAGTGCCAAGACCATAGAGTCTGCCACACTAGAGCCCGACTGCGCGCGCTCGTTGAGCTCCAATACGCTGTGTAGCGACACGAAAGTCTTGGCATCGCCCTGTGCCTCCATCATCTTGCGCATCTGACCCGTAGCGAGGACGCTGGCCTCGGTGGTACGTGTCATCAGCTCGGTGAGTGTAGCCTCGAGGTCGCTGTCGGTGGTGAGCTTGCCGACGAAGAGCTTGTCGGCATTGAAGACGATGACGCCCCCACTGCTGTCGTAGACATACTGGTAGCCATTGCCCTGCGTAGGTGGAGCTGGGGCTACCTCCTCGATAGCGGCTAGGAGCTTGCTCTCGCTCTTGACCTTGGCCACGAAGCCCATCCCTAGCGAGGGCGAGCGGAAGAGGAACACGGGGTCGCTGTACGAGATGCCTAGCTTGCTGGGATCCTCGATTATGGACTTGAAGAACTTATCACGCGCCGTGTCCCCGGGCTCATTGATGTATTCCTTGAATAGCTTGTCGTCGGGATTGATGTCGGCCTTGTCGTAGAGGTCCTGGAGGTGGAGCTCTGCGACAAAGTGCGCATCCTGCGGAATGATACTCGCATGGCTAGTGTCCACACGGCCACAAGAGAAGGCTCCGATCACGAGCACTAGGGCGAGTGAGAGCCTAAGTAAGATTTTAGATTTGTTCATAATACGTCTGTGAAGCGAAACTTATGCGACAAAGGTAATAATTAGCTCTGATAGTAGAGACGCTCTACGCGCTCGGAGATGCTCGTTAGGATCTCGTAGGGTATAGTCTCGGCAGCCGTGGCCATAGCCTCGAGGGTCGCACTTCCCTCGCCAAAGACGACTACCCGATCGCCCTCGCGCGCCTCGGGGGCACGGCTTAGGTCGATCATGCAGGTATCCATACAGATACGCCCCACGATAGGACATAGCTGACCACGTACCAGCATCGACCACCGACCATTGCTTAGCCTACGGCTCAGCCCGTCGGCATAGCCGATAGGTACGATGGCTATGCGCATAGGCTGGTGCGCCACGTCGGTGAGCCCATAGCCTACGGCATCGCCTGGGGCGAGGTCTTTGGTCTGTAGGATCGTCGTCGTGAGCCGTGCCACGGGCTTCACCTCGGCCGATGCTGTGGGGCTAGAGCCATAGAGGCCTATGCCAAGTCTTGCGGCCGAGTAGGCGTAGTGGAGGCCAAAGCGTTCGATACCAGCCGTGTTGAGCAGGTGTAGGGGGAAGGGGTGCCTGCCTAGGCGTCCGCCCGATAGCTCGTGCACGAGACGCTGTAGCTCGTGAGCGAAGTGCTCTAGGCGCTGTGCCTGTAGATGCGTGAAGTCGTCGTGCTCAGGGGCATCGGCTACGGCCAGATGGCTGAAGATGAATAGACGAAATCGCCCCTCGGCCTCGACGTACAGACGAGCCACCTCGGGCAGGTCGGCCTCGGTGATACCTAGGCGATGCATGCCGGTCTCTACCTTGAGATGTACAGTGGGGCTCTCGTCGTGCATCTTGGCGTAGTGTGCCACGGCACGCAGTAGGGCTAGGCTGTACACCTCGAGGTCGAGGCGGTGGCGTACTAGGGTCTCTAGGCTGTCGTGCTGGGGGTTCATCACGATGATAGGCGTCTCGATGCCTCGCTTGCGTAGGGCTTTGCCCTCGTCGGCTACAGCTACGGCCAGCGACCCTACGCGGCTCTCCTCTAGGGTGCGAGCTACCTCGTAGGCACCTAGGCCGTAGGCATCGGCCTTGATCATGCAGATGATAGGGTGCTCGGGGGGCAAGAGCGAGCGGTAGTGGGCGAGGTTGGTGCGCAGGGCCGCTAGATCGACCTCGAGCTGGGTGTGATGCTCGCGGAGCGATAGGGTGCGTACGATGCGCTCGAAGGCAAATCGCCTAGCGCCCTTGACGAGGACGTAGGGTGTGGTGAGCACCTGCTCGACAGCCGAGCTAGCGAGGAAGGCCTCTACGCTAGGGAATAGCTCTACGGCTAGCCCTGTCGTCTGCTCTAGAGCCCCGATGTGCTGCCCTATGCCGTAGACACGCCCTATACCATACTCTACGAGCATGCGGCCTAGGGTGGCGTATAGCTCGGCAGGGGGTAGGGCACTGCCCTCGATGTCGGATAGTATGGCGGCCATGTGGGTATGCTCGCCATCGAGCAGAGCCCGACGCCTCACTAGGTCGAGGGCTATGCTCATCGACTCGAGGTCGCACGAGTAGCTGTCGTTGATGATCATCGTGCCCGTGAGGCTCTCTTTGAGCTCGAGGCGCATCTCCATGGGGCGTAGCTCACCTACGTGGCGAGCCATTAGGGGGAGCAGATCGGGGCGCAGTGTCGCTACTACCGACAGGGCTAGCAGGACGTTCTGCACGCCGGCCGTGTCCGATAGCGAGGTGTAGAGGTGATGCTGTAGGCCCCGATGCACTAGGGTGATATGTGTCCCTAGTCCCTCGTGGCTGTATGAGGCGTGTATGCAGGCACTAGGATGCCCCTCGAGGCTATAGCCCGTGGCTAGGGGTGCTAGCCCTAGCTCCTCGACGATGCTAGCGATGCGCTGGTCGTCGAGACAGTAGAAGAGGTGGCGTAGCTGGGGGTGCAGGGCGAGCTGTAGCTTCTCGCGTATGAGAGCATCGGTGGAGGCAAAGTTCTCGCTATGGGCACTCCCGATACTCGTTAGCACGACGTAGTCGGGACGTATCATAGGGGCGAGTAGAGCCATCTCCCCGGGGAGCGATATGCCTGCCTCTAGGAGGGCAAGGTCGGTGCCTAGGGGCATCTGTAGGACGGACAGGGGGACGCCTATCTGCGAATTGTAGCTCCCAGGCGAGCGGAAGGCTCGGGCATAGTAGGGCTCTAGCAGGGTATAGAGCATCTCCTTGACGATAGTCTTGCCATTGCTCCCCGTGATGCCGATGGTGCTCCTCAGCCCTAGGCTGTCGAGCCTAGCACGGTAGTACTGGGCTAGTAGCTGTAGGGCCACTAGGGTATCGGGCACACGTATCAGTACGGCCTCGGGATAGAGCTCACCTAGGGGCTCTAGGTCTAGGTCTACGATGTAGATGCGTACGCCACGCTGGTAGAGCTCGCCTAGGTAGCGATGCCCATCGCCCGAGGCTGTGCGTAGGGCGTAGAAAGCAGTGCCTCGTGGATACACGAGCGAACGGCTATCGGTGAGCACACGCTCCACTCCTAGCGTGCAGGGCTGAAGTGTCGCTATGGCCCCTAGTATAGAGCCTAGCTCGTGCGTCGAGCAGATGCGTGAGGTGCTGGTGCTAGTATTCATCATCAAACCATGAGGAGAGGTCGAGCTCGGGGACACGAGACATGAGCGCACGTATCAGTACGGCCAACTGCTGGCGCCGTAGCTCGGCCTCGGGGTGATCGGGGTGCAGAGGGCGATGTAGCCACTGGGTGCGCAGCCGCTCTACCTCCTTGCCTATAGACAGGCAGGTAGGGCTGGCAAGCCACTCGACGAAGCGTTCGCGGATGATGCGGATGGCCAGAGGCGAGGGGTGGCAGAGGTCGTCGCTATAGAAGCGGTAGTCGCGGAGCTCATCGAGCAATATCTCGTAGGCTGGGAAGTAGTGGTAGCGGTCGCCTAGAGCCTCGGCGAGGGCACGATCCATGAGCATGAGCGTGGCTTTGCTTACTTGGTTGGCGTGTGCACCGTCGCGCAGGTGGCGTATCGGGCTAATGGTGCTGATGATCGTTAGCTCGGGGTGCTCTGCTAGTAGGTGCTCTAGGATGGGCAGGATGCTGGCTACGAGCTCGCTGGGTGTGGCAAGCCGTCTGTCGAAGCACCGCTCGGGGCGTTTGTGGCAGTTGGCTACTACACGCCCCGTCTGCCTATCGCGATACACGTAGGCCGTGCCCCAAGTCAGTAGCAGGTAGCGTGCCCGCGCCAGGAGCTCTGTAGCACGGCCGTAGTGGCTATTGATGCGCTCGAGCGAAGCCTCGGGCGTAGCCGCAGAGTAGTAGCCGTGGTGCATGGAGCTGTGGTAGAGGTCGTCGTACAGCAGTAGCTCGTCTGAGGTGAAGGGACGACCCTCCACGAGACGCGCTAGCCCCTCGGCAATAGAGAGGGGATTGTAGAGCGCACCATAGGGGTGGACGCTGATCCGATGCCCTAGCGCCTGTAGGTGTGCCCCGATATGCTCGCTGAAGCACGACCCGAGCGATACGCACGCATTGCCATAGTCGAGCCGAGTGCTAGGGGGCTCTGGTAGCCTAACGGCCGTCTGCAGGTGGTACATGATACCTCTTTGCTTCTTGTAATTTATTGACTACACAAAGGTAAAGTTAATCTGACGAATTTGCCTCATGCATCTTCCCACGCTATCCCTCCCTACGCCCTAGGTATTCGCTCCCATGACTCGTCTAGCTTCCCTCCTCCTCGAAGCGAACATTCAATACCGACTGAGGCGAAGATTGAATATCGGCTGTCGAGGATATTCAATATCGATTGAGGTGAACATTCAATATCGGCTGTTGGGGATATTCAATATCGACTGAGGAGATGCTCTCCATCCATTGATCCATTATGTAGGCAAGGCAAAGCCCCTGAGGTTATCATTCGTGGTGCGACATTTGGGCGGAAACAAATAAATCGCTACTTTTGCTGTCGAAAAGCGAGGTGAGCCCCGCCTCCCTCGCCCCGACCTCTGCGGTAGTAGCTCAGTTGGTAGAGCATCGGCTTCCCAAGCCGAGGGTCACGAGTTCGAGTCTCGCCTACCGCTCTCTCCTTAATAACGTCTGGACGTATGTCTATCTTTACCACTATCGGCCAAGAGCTATCTCGTATCAGCTTCTCAGAGATAGCTGAGACTTTTCCCCCCCTGTTCGTTACGATCGATATCCTAGGTGCTATCCCCATAGTACTACAGCTCAAGGATCGAGGGCAGAAGTTCAGTAGCTCGCAGGTGGCGATCTACTCGTGCCTCGTACTGCTGGTATTCCTCTTCACGGGCGAGGCTCTCCTGAGCACACTCGGTATAGACCGCTACTCGTTTGGCGTAGCTGGTGGGCTCATTCTGCTGGTGATGGCTATCGAGATGGTCTTCGGTCTACAGATCTTCAAAGAAGACGGCCCTACGGCCAATGCGACGTTCATCCCTCTGGTCTTCCCTCTCTTCGCTGGGGCAGCAGCCTTTACGACACTCCTCACGCTACAGACACAGGGCTTCGCGCACATCAACCTCTTCGTTAGCATAGTGCTCAACATGGTGTGCGTGTATGCAGGGCTCCGCTTCGTCGATCCGATCGAGCGTATGCTGGGCAAGAATGGGGCATACATCCTGCGCAAATTCTTCGGTGTGGTACTACTGGCCATAGCGGTCAAGTTCATCGCTAGTAGCCTCATACACGTGATAGCTGCCGTACGCGTAGGCGTAGACAGCCTGCTGCAAGGCTAGCCGACGACGGGCATAGAGCGTAGGGGTGGTGCATTCGGTCGAGAGACTACGAGTGCACCACCCCTACGGCTTGGAGAGAGTGGCTAGAGAATATTACAAATCTTCAAATACACTATTATGACGAAACTACTACGAGCCTGCCTCGCAGGCCTATTCATCGCCCTGCTGGCCATGTCGGGGCAGGCGCAAACCAATCCGAAGCCCTTCGTAGTGCCCGAGCTGACCTCGTGGCAGGGCGATACGGGCACAGTGGTGCCATCGGGGCGTGTAGTGCTGGGTGCGAGGAGCAAGGGGCTCCGAGCCGTAGCCGAAGCCTTCGTTGCCGACTATGCCACGATGTTTGGGCGCAGGATGACCATCGCCACTGGCCGTGCCAAGGCTGGCGATATAGTGCTACAGTATGCTGGCGATAGCACGCTGGGCAAGGAGGGCTACACCCTAGAGATCGGTGAGGTGCTACGCCTGAGTGCCACCACCGAGCAGGGTGTCTACTGGGGCACACGTACTATCCTACAGCTGAGCGAGCAGAGCCCGACGCGCGCCCTGCCTCGAGGTACCACTACCGATGTGCCTCGCTATGCCCTGCGCGGCCTACTCCTCGATGTGGCGCGCAAGTATATCCCCATGAGCTATCTGCGTAGCCTCGTCAAGGTAATGGCCTACTACAAGATGAATACCCTACAGGTGCACCTCAACGACAATGGCTTCAAGCAGTTCTTCGGGGGCGACTGGCACCAGACCTCATCGGCCTTTCGCCTAGAGAGTGAGACCTTCCCTGGGTTGGCGTCCAAGGGGGCATCGTACTCCAAGCGTGAGTTCATCGACCTACAGATCATGGCCGAGCAGCACGGCGTGGAGATCATCCCCGAGATCGATGTCCCTGCGCACTCGCTTGCCTTCTCGCGCCTGATCCCCGAGATAGGTAGTACGGAGTATGGCCTTGACCATCTCGACCTCTTTCACCCTAGGACGTACGAGTTTGTCGATGCCCTCTTCAAGGAATACCTCGAGGGGCCCAACCCTGTCTTCCGTGGCAAGCGTGTCAATATCGGCACCGATGAGTATAGCAATGCCAAGGAGGAGGTACGTGAGCAGTTTCGCTACTTTACCGATCGCTACATCCGCTACGTGCAGAGCTACGGCAAGCAGGTCTGCCTATGGGGCTCGCTGACGCATGCCTATGGCAAGACGCCTGTGACCTCCCAAGACGTAGTGATGATGAGCTGGTCTACCGACTATGCCGACCCTATACAGATGAAGGAGGAGGGCTTCACCCTAGTCAGTATCCCCGACAGCTACACCTACATAGTGCCTGCCGCAGGCTACTACTACGACTATCTCAATGCCGAGATGCTCTACAACCTGTGGACACCTGCTCGCCTCAGCCGTAGGCATAGGGTGGAGGAGGGCGACCCTGCCCTGCTAGGAGGGATGTTCGCTGTGTGGAACGATCACTATGGCAATGGTATCTCGGTCAAGGATATTCATCACCGCGTCATGCCAGCCATGCAGGTCATGGCGCAGAAGATGTGGACGGCGAGTGCTACATCGCTCCCCTTCGCCGAGTACGACAAGGCTCGCCTAGCCCTTAGTGAGGCCCCAGGGGTCAATGAGCTAGGGCTATGGGGCCGTGAGCCTCGCCTAGTATATCAGCGCGATACGCTCTCTGCCGGCCAGCGCCTCGATGCCGAGGAGATAGGCTACGACTACACGGTGAGCTTCGTCATCGATGCCCATGAGGAGGCTCGAGGCACCGAGCTTCTGCGCTCGAGCCATGCTGTGGTCTATCTAGCCGATCCCAAGGAGGGCAAGCTAGGCTTCGCTCGCGATGGCTACCTCAATACCTTCGACTACACCCTCCCCAAGCAAGGCCGTGTGCGCATCGCCATACAGGGCAACCACCGTGAGACCAAGCTCTTCGTCGATGGTCGCCTCCGTCAGACGCTCGCCCCACAGACCGTCTATGTGCACAGCGAGGATGCTCTACTACAGACTCTCGATGGTAGCGAGGACGAGTTTCGCACCAAGGTCTACCGCCTAGGGGCTAAGATGTACTATCAGCGCACACTCGTCTTTCCCCTACGGCAGGCAGGGCAGTTCCGTAGCCAGATCTCCGACCTACGCGTGTACAATTATCTCAACAGCCAGCCCTAGCCCCCCCCACTATGTATAGAGCGACGCCCCCAGAGACCGCGGTCTCTAGGGGCGTCGCTCTATCTGCTCTGTGCTCTCTGCTAGCGCATAGGCACAGCGAGGGAGAAGAGGCGCAGGAGGCTCCATGTAGCGCCCCCAGGGTAGGCTTCGCTGGCAGGGATCTTGAGGGCTACCTCTCGGCTCTGATAGAAGGTGTTGTCGTAGATATCTACAGCGCAGCGTACGAGCTGGTGTATCCCGTCGTCGGAGTCGGTGATATACACATGCGTGATCTGTCCCTCGCTATCGATCTCTACCCCCCAGAGGGTAATGGCATGAAGCGAACCACCCTGCCCGACGTGCGTCTTGATGTCTAGGCCTATCACCGAGCCTTTGCGTAGCTCGCCAGTGAGTGCCTCAGAGCAGAGGCGTAGGGCTTCTTTGCGACTTAGGCCAGGCTTGCCCCAGGTGTCGTACGAGGCGAAGGCATATGGGCTGTATGTGATCTGCCCTGCTAGGCTACGTAGGTAGCCACCTGTGCCAGGCCTAGGATAGGCATGGCCTGTGATGTGGGCGTCCTTGCCCGAGATATACCAGAGTAGCCCTGTGGTGATGTTGGCCCCATAGTGTAGGTCGCGAAACTTGGTGATGGCGTCGTCGAAGATAGCGAGCCCGTAGCGTCCTGTACCGATCCCATTGGGCGTACCTGCTGGTAGCACCTTGCCAGCCTCGGTGTATCGGTCTTGCCACCACTGGAGCATATTGGATGAGGTGATCAGCCAGCAGGCCATGACATCCTGCTCGGTACGGAGCTTGTCTACATCGTACCAGCCAGCCTCGGGGCTTACGCCCTGAGCGAACATCAGCGTGTGTCTCTGGGGCTTCTCCCCCTGCTGTGTCTCTCCCTGCTGTGCCTCGTCTATGGGCTTGCCATCGGGTTTTTTCTCTTTCTCTACCTCTTTCTCGGCCTCCTTGTCGGCCTCTTGGTTGTCTTTGGTATCGCTGGGATCTTGGCGATTGTCGGCTTGATGGGCCTTGGGCTGAGCCTCATCGATACGAGGCTCTTCGGCCTTGTTGCATCCCGATAGGGCGATGATCAAGGTCAGGAGTGATACAATTGCTTTTTTGTAATACATAAACTATCCAATAAGTCGCAGGCGCGCCTAGCTACCGCAGTGGCGACGACACTGCCACACGTACTAATATAACACTTTTCTTAGTCGTATAACGCGGGCAAAGGTACAAAAAACTTCCAACTGCCCATGGCATAGCACAATCCCCTCTGCACCGCCAGCCGTGCAGAGGGGAGAGGGAGTGAGGGGCAGGCTACTTGGCGTTCTCGGCCTTGTAGTGCTTGCGTAGGCGCGTTAGCTCCTTGTGCAGGCGTTTCTGCACCTTGGCGTAGGTGGGGTCGCCGTAGAGGTTGCGTAGCTCCTGAGGGTCTTGCTCGAGGTCGTAGAGCTCCCAGTGATCCATATCGCCATAGAAGTGGATAAGCTTGTAGCGGTCGGTACGCACCCCGTAGTGTCGGCGTACAGCGTGCTCGCCAGGATACTCGTAGAAGTGGTAGTAGAGGCTCGTGCGTCGCCACTGCTTGTCGGCCTGCTCACTGCGGAGCAGGGGAGCTAGCGATACGCCCTGCATATCGGCAGGTATGGGTAGACCAGCCAGATCGACGAAGGTGGGGGCATAGTCGATATTCTGTACCAGCTGTGGGACGTCGCCACGGCGGCGTAGCTCTCGAGGCAGGCGCATCACGAGGGGCGTGCGCATAGACTCCTCGTACATAAACCGCTTGTCGAACCACCCATGCTCGCCCATATAGAAGCCTTGGTCGCTTGTATAGACGACGAGCGTATTGTCGAGGAGATCGTGCTCGCGCAGGTAGTCGAGGACACGGCCTATGTTGCGGTCGAGCGACTCGACGACCTTGGCGTAGTCGCGCATGTAGCGTGTGTACTTGAACTCGTCCAGCTCCCTCCCCACGAGCCGACGCCTATACAGATCCTCGGCTATAGGGTCGTAGAGGCTGTCGAGCCTGGCCCGTATGCTAGGGCGCCAGGCATTGCGCTGGTGCTGGTACCAGCGGGCTAGTCCCTTGACCTCGGGTGCCCCCTTGAGCATCTTGAGGTCGTAGATGAGGTGCAGGTCTCGGCTGATGCTCATCTGCTGACGGGCAGCTGCTGGGCGACCAGCGTAGTCGTCGTAGAAAGTGGACGGCATGGGGTAGTCGCGCTCCTCGTAGCGGAAGACATCGATGGAGTCGGGGATCCAGTTGCGGTGTGCAGCCTTGTGGTGGATAAAGAGGGCGAAGGGCTTCTCCTTGTCGCGCTTGTCGAGCCAATCGAGGCTGAGGTCGGTGATGATGTTGGTTACGTAGCCCTGCATCTGTATGGTGTCGGTGGCATGGGCACCCCTAGGCACCACGAACTGGGGGTCGTAGTACTCGCCCTGACCAGGGAGCATGATCCAGTGGTCGAAGCCCTGTGGGATACCCTCGAGGTGTAGCTTGCCGATGAGAGCCGTCTGATAGCCACCCTGCTGTAGCACCTTGGGCATAGTAGGCTGGTTTTGATCAAACTGGGCGTGGTGCTCGTTGTTGATCTTCCCATTCATGTGGCTATGCTTGCCAGTGAGCATACAGGCACGGCTGGGGCCCGAGAGCGAGTTGGCCACGAAGCTCTGGGTGAAGCGTACGCCCTCGGCCGCCATGCGGTCGATGTTGGGCGTCTGGATATACCGCTTGTCGTAGGCACTGACGAACTGATAGGAGTGGTCGTCGCTCATGATGTAGACGATGTTGAGCGGCTTGCCGCTTTTGGCCTTGGCCTTGGCGTGTGCCTGTGCTCCGCCTGCTATGCTAGCGAGGCCGAGTACGCAGAGGCTGATGCGATGGAGCGAGTGATGCTGCATGGGTAGAACAGATGAGTGATAGTGCTTAGTACGCATGACCGATAGGCGATATCACCACCTCCATGGCATAGGAGCCATAGGGGAGGAGGTAGTCGGGGTGAGGTAGTGCGCCCCAGCTGTTGTAGCACCCTAGCCCCATGTGATAGCGATCCACGAGGACATCGGTAACGGGCTGAGGGGTGAGGAGCTCGGAGTGCTGCTGCGTCTTGCGAGGGTAGCCGTCGAGCTGCTCGAGCGTATAGTGGAGCGAAGAGGCCTGTAGGGGGTACGAGGCACGAAACTCTAGCCCTCGGCCTCCGCGGCTGAGCACACGCCAGTAGCGTAGCCCACCACGTCCGCCATTCTCCTGTGGGCGTACATAGGGGTAGAAGAGATCTGCCACACGTGCCGAGTAGATGCCTAGGCACTGAGACGTAGTGCGGTCGGGATAGTTCTCATCGGGGCCATAGCCGTAGTACTGCACCTGGTCGTAGGTGCTGGGCATCGTCATCCGTAGGCCGAAGCGGAAGAGGCTCGGATGCTGTGCCTGCCTGCTGGCCTTGGGCGTTAGGCTCTGCTTGTAGACGATAGCCCCACTAGGCATGATGTGATAGCTCACGGCAAGCGTGGCATCGAGCTGGGTGAGCTCTATCTGCGTCTCTACGAGAGCTGAGCCATCGCTCTGAGCCGATGCCCTCGTCGAGAGGAGCTTCATCTCGGGCCGACGCCATAGCTCTAGCCTGCGCTGGAGCCGAGCGCCCATGTCGTTGTCGGTAGTAGCACGCCAGAAGTTGGGGCGTAGGCTACTCCCCTCGGCTAGGAGGTCGTGTCCATCCACCACATATCGCTTGACGAAGCCTGTGCTACGCTCCACATCGACCTGCACGTGCGCATTGCGCACGATGATCCAGCGGCGGTCGTTGGTCTCTACGCCTAGGGGATGCTCGCCACTGGGTACGACCTGTGGCTGGGCATAGGGCGCACGTGCTAGGATGAGCTGCTGGTAGGCCACTTCGTGCCCTGCGGGCAGGAGGGGCTCAGCCTCGCGTAGGGTATAGCTGACCAGTAGTGTGAGGTCGCCAGTCGCCTTGGGGAGCTCGCCCACGGGCAGGGCTATGCGTTGCCTAGCCTGTGGCCCTATAGGCGGTAGAGGCTTGGAGCCACGGCGCAGGGGCTTGCCGTCTAGGGCGAGGGTCCAGGAGAGATCGTAGCGACCGAGGTCGGTGAAGAAGTGCTCATTGTAGACCTCTATCTCCATGCGTGCCGTGTCGGTGAGGCGCGTCCAGATGTCTTGGTGCTGATAGCGCACCTCGCGAGCGTGGGGATTGGGCTTGCGGTCGGGTGATACGAGCCCATTGTTGCAGAAGTTGTTGTCGTCATCGTAGTCGTAGCGGTTGTAGTCGCCTGCATAGCCGTAGTAGCTACGGCCATCGGGGGTACAGTGGCGTAGGCTTTGGTCTGCAAAGTCCCAGATGAAGCCCCCCTGAAACGACGGCTCCTGGCGGGCGAGGGTCCAGTACTCCTCAAATCCGCCCATCGAGTTGCCCATGGCATGGGCGTATTCGCAGAGGATGAAGGGCTTGGGCGGGTTGTTGCGCAGATAGGCCTTGATCTCCTCGGGCTGGCGGTACATGCGCACATAGAGGTCGGTGTACTGTAGCTCGGCTCGCTCGTACTGTATAGGACGCTGGCTGTCGAGGGCGCGTATGGCATCGTATGCGTGGCCGAAGTTCTCGCCAGGGCCTGCTTCGTTGCCTGTAGACCAGATGATGATGCTAGGATGGTTGTAGAGGTACTCCACGTGGCGCACGTTGCGCTCCACGTGGGCATGCCTCCATGCCTTGGGGTGCGATAGCGACTCCTTGCCGTAGCCCATGCCGTGGCTCTCGACATTGGCCTCGGCCACTACGTAGAGGCCATAGCGGTCGCATAGCTCGTACCAATAGGGGTCGTTGGGGTAGTGGCTCGTGCGGACGGCATTGATGTTGAGCTCCTTCATCAGGCGAATATCCTGCTCCATACGTTCTCGCGACACCACATAGCCTCCATCGGGATCTATCTCGTGCCTATTGACCCCCTTGACGAGGATAGGCTGACCATTGACGAGGAGCTGTACGTTCTTGATCTCCACACGGCGAAAGCCCACGTGCTGTCGTATCACTTCACCCCCTGCACGTAGCGTTAGGTTGTATAGGTACGGACGCTCGGCCGACCACGCCTCCACCTCGGGGACGCGTATCTGAGCCGTCCTCGTGCCACTGGCTAGGCGGCGTTGCTCCACCACACGCCCACTAGCATCTGCGAGCTCTAGCTCTACGGGGATAGGGCGAGTGTAGCGCAGGCTAAGGTCTAGGATGCCGGTGCGGTAGCTGTCGTCGAGCGTGGTCGAGAGGCGCACGTCCTCGACACGAGCCACCTCGCGGGCATAGAGGTAGCTGTGGCGCGCGATGCCCGAGAGGCGCCACATATCCTGTGCCTCGAGGTACGTCCCCGTGCACCATCGCTGTATCTGCATGGCGATGAGGGCCGTGTCGCCTGGCTTGACGTAGGGCGTGAGGTCAAACTCCGCTGGTAGCTTGCTGTCCTCGCTATACCCCACGTAGCGTCCATTGACCCATACGGCGAGGTTGGAGGTAGCCGACCCTACGTGCATGATGATCTGCTTACCTCGCCACGATGCTGGTATGGTTAGCTCTCGGCGGTAGCTCCCGACGTGGTTGTTCTGGTCGGGGTATAGGGGCGGATTGTTCTTGTACTGATTGTGCCAAGGATAGTTTTCGTTGGCATATAGGGGGTCGCCATAGCCGTGCATCTCCCAGATGCCAGGTACGGGTATGGTGCCCCAGGCCTTGTCGTCGTAGTCTACGCGGTAGAAGTCGCGAGGCTCCTGCCCCCTATGCTCTACCCAGTGGAAGCGCCACAGGCCGTGTAGCGATAGGTAGTGGCGCGATGCTTGGGGGTGCTGTACGTGCTCATCGGCAGGATAGGCAAAGTAGTCGGTGCGCATGGCACGGCGGTGGTGCGATGTGTACTCGGGATCGGCCTTGCTAGGCTGTGCTAGGGCTGTGCTCCCTACGGAGAGGGAGAGTGCGAGGCTTAGTAGGATCTGGCGAAACATGGTGTCCAATTGTCTATGTTGGGCGTTGCTCCTTAAAATATTTGTCTAATTGCACGGCTAATATACGAACAATCGCCCAAATGGCAAGCCCCGACCTCCGTCTCCCAACCCGCCTTGCCCCCAGCTCCTAGGGATGTCCCCTCTCTCCCCCAAAAACAGCCCCCAAGCGAACATTCAATACCCCCATTCGTCGATATTGAATATCGACCGAGGCGAAGATTGAATATCGACCAAGGCGATCATTCAATATCGACTAGTGCCGAGATTGTAAGATCGTGGAGGACGTGCTATATTTGCATAGAGTTTGGATAACATAGAGCACAAACAGCACAGCAAGAAGACTATGGCAACGGAAGACCAATCTACTACACAGACTAGCGGAAGCGAAGATGAGAAGGGCAAAGTGTCTCGCTATACAAAGTCCATCAAGGAGTGTGTGAAGAACGGATTTAAGTCCATCAAGGAGCACAATCTACATCTGTATCTAGGAGCGATGCTCCTGGTGCTCTACTGCATGTGGGCATACGAGAGCCATATCCTGCAGTGGTACGGCAAGTACATCATCGACGGATGCCTATCCAAGATAGAGACCAACTGGGCACTCGTGGCACTAGCAGCTCTACTAGTCGCCATCTGTGCGTATGATATCTGTCGAAAGCACCGCGACGTGTATCGCTATGATACTAGGGTTATTTTTCTCGTTGCTCTATCGTTAGGTATCACTGCTCGGTATCGCCTCTGCGGATCGTGGGAGTATCTACGACTATGGGAGGGTGGTCTACCTTACATCGACCTCTTACTCTTTGTGGGGCTGGCTTATGTGATATCATCTGTATGGAATTGGTGCAGGCGAAGGAAAAATAGGCACGCGAGCGAGGAGGGAACGCTACAGATTGATCCTCGCATTCTACACGATGAGCCTATCACCGATCTAGAAGAGGACATCCTTGGCTTCGGCGAGGGTGCAAAGTTCATAGCCCAGGAAATAAGAAAACTAGACCGGAATAAGACTTGGAGCTTTGCTATTACGGCTCGGTGGGGCACTGGAAAGACGTCTTTCATGAACCTAGTCGTTGGGCAACTGAGCCAAAGGCAGGATGAATTTGCTATCATACGCTTCAACCCTCGGGCTAGCAAGTCAGTCGGCACTATCCAAGAAGATTTCTTCTATCAGCTGTCGGTCACCCTCGCCCGATACGATAGCAGGTGTGGGCGCACGATTAGGGACTACATGGCCTCTCTGCAGCTGAACGATGACCGAGGGGTACTGGAGGCAGTTGTTGGCCTCTACAAAATGTGGGACAAGGAAGACTTGAAAGAACGGATTGAGAAGGCCATCGGCAACATCCGCCTGAGGGTGCTCGTCTTGATTGACGACTTCGATCGCCTGTCCAGAGACGAGATATTGGAGGTCTTGAAGTTGATTGGCAATAATGCGGCATTCCCCAATCTGATCTTTCTGACTGCTTTCGACAAGGAACAAGTGAATAAGTATTTTGGAGCTGATTGTCAAACCTCAGATGCCTGCTTTGTAGACAAGTTCTTCTGCCTGCAGTACCCTCTTCCTCCGAGACCCTATTCGTACATAAAGGACTTTATCAAGAAGCAGCTTGAAGAATGCATGGGGATGACCGAGGCAGAGATACAAGAGATAGTCGGTGTTTTAGATCGCTTTCGCGAATATGTTCCGACCCTACGTGATGCGAAAAGGGTTTGTAACCAATTTGATCTTGATTATGAACGAGTTCGTGGAGAGGTGATTTTGAGCGAATTTTTTGCTGTTCAGCTAATTAAATATAGATATCCAAGAGAGTTTGTCCGCTTGTATCGTGGAGAGTTTTTTCAAGGTGTTCTTGGAAAAGGTAATGTTTATCTACTAAAAGAGGATCTAAAGGATTGTGAGCATATATTAGCAATTTTGAAGATCTTGTTCCCTGAGTCTACATCTGAGGAAGGTAGGCGCTTTCGGCACATCAGTGAGCGAAGTAGTTTTGAAAACTATTTTGTTGGAAGAGTGTACAACTCGCTACTTATTAGAGATATGAAATCTGTGGTGTTTGGATCAGAGCCACCTTTTCCACAAATAGATCGTTGGCTAGAGCGTGAGGATGAGACATTGGATATTATTGGTTACTTGGATTCCATTAAGAAAGATAGTTTCTCAAGCGATGATTTCGTTAGATATGCACGGATTACGTCCTATGTTGCTGTGAAGAAGCCTAAAAGTCGTGCATTTTGGCTATTGCTCTCCATCCTTCGAGATCCAGACAAATCAAATGATAGGAAGACGTTTGGCTGGGAGATTATGAATATTGAAGAGTACAAAGAATTGATCCTTGGCATCATTACCAATAAGGCATACGACAGTGACTTGGTGCTATTGAGAGACTTGTATCGCATGATTAGGAGCAAAGAGATAGACGAAAAAGAACTGCTCATTAAGGGAGACGATCTTTGGCCAGCGATCAAAGAAGAGTTCCTAAGGCGCACTGAGGGCTCCAAAGGGTTTGATGGTGGTAACGAGCTAGATTGGTTGCATATTTGTCTTCTTTCCGAAGAAGCTTCTTGGAGGCCTGATGAAGACTGCTTGAGATCGTATCGGAGCTATGTCTTCAAGCACCCTGAGCAGTATGTAGCACACTTCCCCCAGCTAAAGTATGACTCCCCTGACCCGATCTCAGTTGGCCTTATGGATTGTGAGCCACATTGGGAGGAGATCTTCGGTGATGAGAATGGTTTCGAAAAATTCCTCAAGGACTGTAAGGAGCGAGGCATTGCTGGGATAGACACTGTGTGCAATTTATGGGCTCTATACAAGGCCAATGGAATGAGGGTTATCCTCTTTAGCGAAACAGAGAGTATGCAGGATAAGATAAACGCTGGCCTTGCCAAGGAAGTGGCTATGCTAAAGCGTTTGAAAGAGATCCAAAGAGAGGTGAATGCCCATAAAGAGAAGTTTACAGACTCGTTGACTCCACTAGAAGCCTTGGAGAGAAAGTTAGACGAGATACCATTGAATCTTATGCTCAAGAGCACTCTACAGCATCAGATCCGACAATTATTGGGTTCTTAGACTCAACTGCACCCCGCGTCCCTCGTGCATAGCTGACGTGAGGGAGGGTGTGCGTTATTAGGGCGGAATATCGTACCTTTGTGGGTCAAGGCGATGGATAGTCGTATCATATGTAATCAAGCAGAACGTTCGCATCAGTATATGCAAAGCAAAATCAATAGCCTCATCGAGGAGATCAAGACCCTCCGAGCAGAGAGCCTACAGCAGGTCGAGGATCTGCGCATCAAGTACCTGAGCAAGAAGGGAGAGGTGGCCAAGTTTGTCGAGGAGTTTCGTGCCCTGCCCAATGAAGAGAAGCGTACCATGGGTCAGCTACTCAACCAGCTCAAGGACGTTGCCCAGACGACGATCAACTCCCTGCGCGATAGCCTTGTGAGCCAGCAGGCCGATACGACCAGCGTCATCGACTGGAGCCGTACATCGTACCCTATCCCCCTAGGGACGCGCCACCCACTGACGCTCGTGCAGGAGGAGATCTGCCGTATCTTCGCTCGCCTAGGCTTCTCGATAGCCGAGGGCCCTGAGGTCGAGGACGACTGGCACGTATTCTCTGCACTCAACTTCGCCGACGACCACCCTGCGCGCGACATGCAGGACACGTTCTTCGTGAGCAATGTGCCAGGTAGCCTGCTACGCACACACACCTCGAGCGTGCAGACTCGAGTGATGATGGGAGCCCAGCCCCCTATCCGCATCATCTGCCCAGGGCGTGTGTACCGCAATGAGGCCATCTCGTATCGTGCACATTGCTTCTTTCACCAGCTCGAGGCACTGTATATCGACCGCAACGTGAGCTTTGCCGACCTCAAGCAGGTGCTCTTGTACTTCGCTCAGGAGATGTTCGGGCCCGAGACCAAGATACGCCTACGCCCCTCCTACTTCCCCTTCACAGAGCCTAGTGCAGAGATGGATATCTCGTGCCATATCTGTGGTGGTACGGGCTGTGCCTTCTGCAAGCACACCGGCTGGGTGGAGATCCTAGGCTGCGGTATGGTGGACCCCAACGTCCTCGACAACTGTGGCATCGATAGTCAGCAGTACTCGGGCTACGCCCTAGGTATGGGTATAGAGCGTATCACCAACCTCAAGTATCGCGTCAAGGACTTGCGTCTCTTCTCGGAGAACGATCAGCGTTTCCTCGACCAATTTCACGGCTAGGCCTCGGTGTAGGTGTCGCCTCGCCAAATGGCTCAAGGGGCGTAGACACAGAGAGTAGCCCCCCTCGGGGGCATGCAGTGCTCACCGCGCCCACACAGGGAGGGCCTATTATACGGATAAGCAACGACAAATAGATAAATGGCAAAAGAACTGAAAGAACTGACCTCACGTAGCGTAGACTACTCGCAGTGGTATCAGGATTTGGTAATCAAGGCAGACCTCGCCGAGAGCTCTGCCGTACGTGGCTGTATGGTGATCAAGCCCTATGGCTATGCGATATGGGAGAAGATGCAGCGTGTGCTCGATGATATGTTCAAGGAGACGGGGCACGTCAATGCCTACTTCCCACTCTTCATCCCCAAGAGCTTCCTTAGCCGTGAGGCCGACCACGTAGAGGGTTTCGCCAAGGAGTGTGCTGTGGTAACGCACTATCGCCTCAAGACCGACAAGGAGAACGGAGGCGTAGTCGTAGACCCCGAGGCACGCCTCGAGGAGGAGCTCATCGTGCGCCCTACTAGCGAGACGATCATCTGGAATACCTACAAGAACTGGATCCAGAGCTATCGCGACCTCCCTATCCTATGCAATCAGTGGGCCAACGTGGTGCGCTGGGAGATGCGTACCCGCCTCTTCCTGCGCACGGCCGAGTTTCTCTGGCAAGAGGGGCACACGGCACACGCCACCCAAGAGGAGGCCGAGCAGGAGGCCGTGCGTATGCTGGGGGTCTATGAGACCTTCGCTCGCGAGTATATGGCGATGCCTGTCGTAACGGGTGTCAAGACTGCCAACGAACGCTTCGCTGGAGCTGTCGATACCTATACTATCGAGGCCTTGATGCAGGACGGCAAGGCCCTACAGAGCGGTACCTCGCACTTCCTCGGGCAGAACTTTGCCAAGGCCTTTGACGTTACCTTCAGCAACAAGGAGGGCAAGCAAGAGTACGTATGGGCTACCTCGTGGGGAGTGTCTACCCGTCTCATGGGGGCACTGATCATGTCGCACTCCGACGACAACGGGCTCGTACTACCCCCCAAGCTCGCCCCCATACAGGTGGTCATCGTACCTATCTACAAGGGCGAGGAACAGCTGTCCCTAGTGTCGGAGCGCGCTCTACAGATCGTCAAGGCCCTCAAGGCCCGTGGTATCAGTGTCAAGTACGACGATAGCGACAACAAGAAGCCCGGGTGGAAGTTTGCCGAGTACGAGCTCAAGGGCGTCCCCGTGCGCCTAGCTCTCGGTGCTCGCGACCTAGAGCAAGGCACTATCGAGGTAGCACGCCGCGACACTCTGACCAAGGAGACCGTATCTCTCGAGGGTATAGATGCCTATGTGGCCGACCTCCTCGAGCAGATCCAGGACAACATCTACCGCAAGGCTCTCGACCTGCGTACGGCCAAGACGCAGACGGTGGAGACGTACGAGGAGTTTAAGGAAAAGATCGAGGAGGGGGGCTTCATCCTCGCTC
Organism: Porphyromonas sp.; assembly: GCA_041854325.1. Lineage (GTDB taxonomy): Bacteria > Bacteroidota > Bacteroidia > Bacteroidales > Porphyromonadaceae > Porphyromonas. The sequence goes on along the minus strand of JBHACB010000091.1, from coordinate 5,570 downwards.
ACTGGGATGGTACCAGCGAGACGGAGGAGCGCATCAAGGCCGAGACCAAGGCCACGATACGCTGTATCCCCCTCGAGGGCGACAAGACCCCTGGCCTGTGTATGGTAACGGGCCAGCCTAGCGCACAGCGCGTACTCTTCGCTCGCGCCTACTAGGCTCTGTGCCCCATGCTCGAGAGAGGCCGTGCCGACCCTAGAGGTCGGCACGGCCTTTTCTTCTCGATAGGCTATGCTGGGTGTAGGCCGATTGCGATTATTTGTGTATATTTGGAGGCACTTATCAGAAACAAATCAATTATTAACGTCAATCATATCATTTGTTACTGCGTACAATGAAGAAGATTATGGTACTAGCGGCCGCTGTGCTGCTTGCCGCTCCGATGTGGGCACAGGATACCGCCAAGCAGGCCGATCCCAATGAGAAGAACGTATTCACGGTAGTCAAGGAGGTAGGCCGTACCTCGATCAAGGACCAAGCCAACTCTGGTACCTGCTGGAGCTACTCGGCTCAGGGCTTCCTCGAGGAGGAGCTTATCCGCATGGGCAAGGGCGAGTACGACCTCAGCGAGATGTTCGTCGTAAGCCACTCGTATCGCGACAAGGCTCGCAAGTATGTGCGCCTGCATGGCTTCCTCAACTACGAGCAGGGTGGGTCGTTCTACGATGTGCTCTACGTCCTCAAGCACTACGGTGCTGTGCCCCAGTCGGTGATGCCAGGGCTCAACTATGGCACTACACGCAATGCGCACAACGAGCTCGCCGCTAGCTCCAAGGGCTTCCTCGATGCGATCATCAAGAACCCCAATGGCAAGCTCTCGACAGCCTGGCAACAGGCCTTCGACGGCATTATCGACAGCTACCTAGGCAAGCTCCCCGAGAAGTTTGTATGGAATGGCAAGGAGTACACGCCCAAGAGCTATGCCGCTGCCCTAGGGCTCAATGCTGACGACTACGTGTCGCTCACGTCCTATATGCACCACCCATTCTACAGCAAGTTCGCCCTCGAGATCCAGGACAACTGGCGCTGGGCCGAGAGCTACAACCTGCCCATCGACGAGCTCATGCAGGTGATGGACTCAGCCATCGACAATGGCTATAGCTTCGCTTGGGGGGCGGACGTTACCGAGCGAGGCTTCACTCGCGATGGTCTAGGTGTGCTAGCCGACCTCGACGAGATGCAGAGCAAGGGTAGCGACTTCGCTCGCTGGTTTGGTGCAGGTGCCAATGCTCGTGAGGCTCAGGACAAGATCATTCGCCGTGCCGACTGCCCCGAGATCAACCCTACGCAGGAGTATCGTCAGGAGTGCTTCGACAACTTTACCCTGACCGACGACCACGGTATGACGATCTACGGCAAGGCCGTCAATCAGAATGGCCGTAAGTTCTTTATGGTCAAGAATAGCTGGGGTGAGACGGGTAGCTACAAGGGTATCTGGTATGTGTCGTACAACTTCGTCAAGGGCCGTACGATGAACATCGTAGTACACAAGGACGCTCTCCCCTCAGCTATCGCTACCAAGCTAGGTATCAGCCAGAGCAAGAAGCGCAAGTAGCCCACGAGCTCGTCCTCGAGGCTCTCAAGTCGCTCCCGAGCGACAAGAAAATAGTATATTTGCCTACGGGCACGAGGTAGCACCTCCGCTCCAGACTAGTGGGGCGGAGGTGATGCTTTTGTCCCCGATGATGTATTAGACCAAGCAAGATATGATCATACGACTAACCAAATATGCCCTAGGCTGTGCCCTCGCTGCTACTGCATGGGCCACGGCCGTGGGGCAGAGCCTGCCCAGCCAGCTCTTCGGCCAGCACGACAGGGGTGCCATGGAGCGTTGGGCCGATAGTGTCTATCAGAGCCTAGGCACCGAGGAACGCCTAGCACAGCTCATCATGCCCATTGTCTACCCCTCGAGCGAGGGCGCACGCATCGCTACCGAGGGGGCACGTGTGCGCCAGTATCGGTGGGGGGGTATCCTCTATCAGAGGGGTATGCTCGCCGACCAAGCTCAGATGAATAGCCGACTACAGCGTGCTAGCCGAGTGCCCATGCTCATCGCCCTCGATGGCGAGTGGGGGCTGTATATGCGCCTCAAGGATGCCCCTCGCTACCCGCGCAATATGGGGCTAGGGCTCCATGGCGATGAGCAGCTCCTGTACAACTACGGACGCGAGATAGCTCGCCAGTGTAGGCTCATGGGTATCCACATCAACTTCGCCCCTACCGTCGACGTCAATATCAATCCACAGAACCCCGTCATCGGTACACGTAGCTTCGGGGCCGATGCCAAGGATGTAGCACGCCTCTCCCTAGCCTATGCTCAGGGGCTAGAGGATGGCGGTGTGCTGTCGGTGGCCAAGCACTTCCCAGGGCATGGTGATACGAGCGAAGACTCGCACAAGACGCTACCCCTAGTGTCCGCTACCCTCAGGCGCATGCAGAGCGTCGAGCTATACCCCTTCGCTCAGTACATCAAGGCAGGCATGGGGGGGATCATGACAGCGCACCTACGTGTGCCAGCCTACGAGAGCGAGCCTATCCCTAGCTCTCTGAGCCGCAAGATCACTACCGACCTCCTACAGCGTGAGATGCGCTTCGGGGGGCTGATCTTCACCGATGGCCTAGAGATGAAGGGGGTGCATGCCTCCAAGGTGGGCGATGTCGGTGTGGCAGCCCTGCGTGCAGGCAACGACATCCTGCTCGGCCCGCCTAGCCCCGAGGCTCAGCTACGCGCACTCTCTACAGCCCTAGCCGATGGCAGGCTCGATGCCGAGGAGGTGCGCCACAAGGTGATGAAGGTGCTCTACTACAAGTGGCGCCTGATCGTGCAGGAGGGCGATAGCCCTGCGCCACCATCGGAGGTGAAGGCCCTCATCCACACAGCCGACACCGAGCGACAGATGCGCCAGCTATGGCGTGCCTCGCTACACTACCTACAGCGCGATGCTCAGGTCGAGAAGGCCCTCGAGGCTGGTCGATATAGGCGTATAGCCGTGGTGCAGGTGGGCAAGAACCCCGTAGGCGAGGTGGCTCGTCCCTCTCGAGGGGCAGGCGGTAGCCAGATCGCCTACCTCACGGCCGAGAGCCTAGGGGCAGGAGCCAAGGCACTAGAGGCATACGACCTCATCCTCGTCAATGCTTTCCAGACGTCGGGCGTCCCCTCCGAGGCTCTCGTGCGCTTGGCTCGCTCGCGCCCTGTGCTCGTGGCCTACTACACCTCGCCCTATCGGGTGAAGCCTATGGCGTGGCACAGCCAGCTCAGCCACGTCATCGTAGCTATCGAGGCGGCTCGCGAAGCCCAGGAGGCTGTGCTATCGCTCCTCGTGGGTGAGCTTGCCTCCTCGCGCCCTAGCTCAGCCCCTACCGCTCCCGATGCCGACGACCCCACAGCACAGATGACACCAGCCCCCGAGGATGCACCGCAGGCCGAGGTGGAGCAAGCACCACGCAAGCCCAAGCCATCGTTTTCGCTTATCAAACGTCTCGACCCCAAGGCTCTGAGGCACATAGAGAGCATTGTCGGCGAGGGTATTCGGCAGGGAGCCTTCCCTGGATGTCAGGTCTATGTGCTTCATCGGGGCCAAGAGGCGTATGCACGAGCCTTCGGCACCATGACTCGCATGGTGGAGAATGAGCCCGTCAGCCTAGAGACCATCTACGATGTCGCCTCTATCACCAAGGCTCTGGCTATGACGCCTGCCATGATGCTCCTCGTGGCCGACGGCAAGGTACGGCTCGAGGCCTCTATCTCTACCTACCTGCCCGAGCTTAGGGGGACACCCGTCGGGCGTTCCTCTATCAAGAGCCTCCTGCTACACCAGTCGGGCCTGCCAGCGGGGCTCAACTTCTACACCGACCTCATCGACACGACCAGCTACGAGGGGGCACTGATCCGCTATCGAGCCTTCGAGGGTGGTGTACGCCTAGTAGGTGCCGCGTGGGGCAACCCTCGCTTCGCTTGGCTCCCCGAGTATATCTCTACCGAACGCGATGCTAGGCATTCGGCCACTATGGCTCGTGGGTTGTATATATCGCCTGCCTTCAGACAGGTGATGATGACACGTATTGGTGAGGCACCCCTCACTCGTATCGGGCAGTACCGTTATAGCGACCTCGGCTTCATCTTGCTACAGCAGGTGGCCGAGCGTGTGTCGGGCGAGGCTCTCGATGCCCTGCTCGAGAGACGTGTCTTCGCTCCCATCGGGGCGAAGGTCTACTATAGACCTCTAGAGCGAGGTGTGGCCCTCGAGCGGATAGCACCTACACAGCTCGATAGCTTCCTACGCAAGCAGGTAGTGCGTGGCACCGTCGATGACGAGTCGGCCGCCTGCCTCGGAGGGGTATCGGGCAATGCTGGGCTCTATGCCTCAGCTCCCGAGCTGGCCAAGGTGGCACAGCTCCTGCTCGATGGGGGGCGATGGGGCGACAAGCAGATCATCCCCCAGGCCGTAGTACAGGAGTTTATGACCACGACAGGGGTGCGTGGCTATCGAGCCTTGGGCTTCGACAAGCCTCGTCGTACGGGTGTCAATCCAGCAGCCGATAGTGCCTCGCCCGCCACGGTAGGGCATTTCGGCTTTACGGGTACGGCCTTTTGGATAGACCCTCAGGAGCAGTTGGTCTTCGTCTTCCTCTCCAACCGCACCTATCCCTCGCGCCACAACAACAAACTAAGCACCGACAAGTATCGCCCACGTCTACACCAGGCCGTGTACGATGCCCTACGCTAACCATACCTAGCACAGCAATGAAGACCCTCCATATCGCTTCGCTGATCGACCATGGGCAGATGCTCGAGGCCTTTGCTCAGACACGTGCCCTCATCACGCCTGCCGATGCTAGCTACACGCACCGCCTCGACGAGCTACAGGAGGCCTACGGCCACAGCCTCGTCTACTATGTAGAGGGGGTGCACGACCCCGAGCGCACACGTATAGAGCAGTGGATACGCACTACTCTGCTGGGGATAGCTCTCGAGATCGAGGATCGACACCTACTACAGACGAGCCCTGCCTATTACTACACTCGTAGCCTATCGCCCCTCGACCTCGATGCTGTGCTACGCCGTGCTACTAGTGCTACCTCGCCCAATATACAGACCGATGATATGCTCCTAGAGGCTGTATGGACGACCCGTGGGCTGACCACGGCTCAGATGGAGAAGATGCTGGAGGTGTCGGACGTCTACCTACAGAGCCTCATCATCACAGGCATTACGCTAGCACTCGACTACTACCCGAGTGAGGCCCATCTGCGCTACCTCCTCCTCGTGCTAGCACGCTATGGAGGCGACTACGAGCTACGTGCTAGGGCTATCGTGGGGCTAGTGCTAGCCTCCTCGTACAGCTGGCTATCTATCTATGCCCCAGCTATCGCCCCTCTGCTCGATCAGCTCCTCGATACTGACCCCACGCTAGCCACCGACTTCGTCGAGGCCACTATGCAGATGTACCGCTCACGTGGCACCGAGCAGACCAACCAACAGATACGTGACCGTCTACAGGGTACTATCGACCGCCTCAGCCCCGAGGTGCGTGAGCGCCTCAAGCGTATCGAGGCCGATCCATCGGCTCTAG
>JBHACB010000090.1:0-7084 GCA_041854325.1 Porphyromonas sp. | reverse complement strand
TTGAGGTTGGCCGTATAGCGGTTCACCTTGCTCTGTAGCGTCCACCCTGGGTCTACGAGGGCCGATACCGAGGCATACATGGTAGCCTTGTCGCTACCAGTGGTGATACTCACTGAGTGGTTGCTCATGACGTTGCTCTGGAAGAGGCGACCAAACCAGTCGGTATTGCGTAGCTCGCCCTGCGCTAGATAGCCTCTGCGAGCCGCTAGTGTATTCTCTAGCGAGCCGTTGTTGACGAGCTCCCACATCTTGCCGTAGATACCACTCGATGCAGCATTGGAGACGTCGGCTAGGTTGAGCCAGCCCTTGTCCTCCATCTCGAGGTAGACGCCCATCTGCTGCTGAGAGTTCATGATGTTGAAGTCGCTGTAGCTGGGCTTGAGGCGGTAGCTGTACTCGCCTGTGTAGGAGATCTTGCTCACGCCGGCACGCCCCTTCTTGGTCGTTACGACGATAACGCCGGCCATAGCCCTAGCTCCGTAGATAGAAGTTGCCGAGCCATCCTTGAGCACCTGGAAGCTCTCGATGTCGTCGGGGTTGAGCCCTGCGATAGCTGAGCTGATGAGGGTCGTAGCATCGCCCGAGGAGAGTGATGAGGCATCGATGTCTACCACATCGTCCATAACGACACCATCCACCACCCACAGAGGCTTGGAGGCACCGAGGATAGAGGTAGCACCACGCACACGGATCTTGGGAGCCGAGCCGAAGGTCCCCGAGACATTCTGCACGGACACCCCTGCGGCTTTACCCTCGAGGGCACGAGCCGCATCGGCCATACCGTCCATCTTGCTCTTCTCATTGGAGATCTTGGTAGAGGCACCCGTGAAGAGACGCTTGTCCACCTTGACCATACCCGTTACGACGACCTCTGGGATAACCTCTGAGTCGGGGTGTAGTACGATGCGTATCTCGCCCGTGGTGATAGGTACCTCGAGCGTCTTCATACCGATGTACGAGACCCGAAGCATCTTGGCTGATGCAGGAGCCTTGAAGCTAAACCGCCCATCGAGGTCGGTCGCGGCTCCTATCCCGGGTTGGTCTTTCAGCACGACAGAGGCGCCAATGATAGGCTCATTATCCTCTGCCGAGATGACTACACCCGAGACCACACGATCCTGAGCTAGCAGGGTAGTTGCCGATAGCAACATGGCAAATACAGCCACAAATACCCTCTGCACGAAAGTTGTTTGTTTCGTCATATAATCTTTATGTTGTTAATAACAGCCCCCTACCCAGATCCAAGACCCTTGCAATCGGGAAGAGCAACTTCTTCTCAATCGTAGGCAAAGATAATCACTATGCTTGTATTTTGTACGTGGATTGAGCATATTCTATTGCATATTTGTATAGATGTGTTCCAAATCGTTTGATTTGTCGAGGCTTGTGGTATAGCACCAGCCTTCGGTAGCACACTATATGGAGCCAGTATAAAGCAGACTGATCAAAAACATCGAACTTCTGTGCGAAAAACATCGATGTTTTCTTCAAAAAACATCGAACTTTTTCTCAAGAAACATCGATGTTTTGGGGCGAAAATATCGATGTTTTTGACGAGGGTCTGCCGAGCTGTATTTATCCGCGAGAAAGAGGGGATTGGATAATTCGGGAATAATGACTACCTTTGTGGCGCAATTGCGGAGGTATCCAGCAGTTGCTTGGGTAGAGTCGCTAGCTCAGTTGGCAGAGCACATCCCTTTTAAGGATGGGGTCCTGGGTTCGAGCCCCAGGCGACTCACGTACGGGGCGGTGTCATGGCTTGTGGCATCGTCTCTTGTCATTTTATGCAGTTGGGATACAAGATAATTATGATGATAGCAAAGCGATACTATGCGTCTCTATGGCTCCTCCTCGTGGGGGCCATGCTGTGGGCTCTGCCAGCTCGTGCAGAGAGCTTTTGGGGGAGTACCGATGTGCGGTACGGGTTTAGGGCCACCAGCATGGCTCAGGGTGATAAACATCTAGTGCTACGTGGCTGGCGAGGCGAGACGCTTAGTGCCCAGCTTCTCGTGGTCAATCGCTCCGAGCCCGAGGCACTCTATCGGGTCGAGACGACACCTCTCAAGGGCAAACGTGCCCGTATAGAGCCGACAGCACTAGAGCTTGGCTGGGTCGATGAGGTGCTGGCCGATACCTTCTCGCACTGTGGCAAGCACGAGCTCGAGGCTCATGGGCGTATCAAGCAGGCCGACCGTATCGTGCTCAAACCTCACTTCCTCCTGCCCACAGGCCAGCAGCGTGGCGTATGGCTTAGTATCAAGGTGCCCGAGGCTGTGCCTGCTGGCTCCTACCGAGGGCGAGTACGAGTGTCGCGTAGTGGTCGAGTGGTCGAGGAGCTCAGCCTAACGATAGAGGTGAGCCCTCGTGTCTTGCCTAGCCCTAGGCAGTGGCGCTATCATCTCGACTTCTGGCAAAATCCCTACGCCATAGCACGCTGGCACGGCGTAGAGCCCTGGAGCGATGCCCACCTTGAGGCCATGCGCCCCTATATGATGCGCCTTGCAGATGCAGGGCAGAAAGTCGTTACCGCCACACTCATCAATCGCCCGTGGGATGGGCAGACCTACGATGCCTTTGGGAGCATGATCAAGTGGATCAGGCATAGCTCGGGGCAGTGGTCGTACGACTTCTCTATCTTCGACCGCTGGGTGCGCTTCATGGAGAGCTGTGGTATCGATCGTGAGATCACTTGCTTCTCGATGATCCCATGGAAGCTGTCGTTTGAGTACTACGACGAGGCCTCGGCTACCTACACCCATTGGAGCGGAGCACCAGGCGAAGCCATCTACAACGAACGCTGGGGACACTTCCTCGAGGCATTTGCTCGCCACCTAGCAGAGCAGGGCTGGCTCACACGTACCACGATAGCCATGGACGAGCGTAGCCTAGAGCAGATGCAGCAGGCCATAGCTCTGATACACCAGCATGCCCCTGGGCTCAAGATCTCTATGGCTGGCTACTACCACCCCGAGATAGAGGCACATCTCTACGACTACTGCATAGATGAGCAGAGCCCCGAGCAGTACCCCGAGCAGGTGCTGGCTCGCCGCCGTGCCGAGGGCAAGATATCGACCTACTACACGTGCTGCTCGACACTTAGCCCCAATACATTCACCTTCTCGCCCCCTGCCGAGGCCTCCTTTATCTCGTGGTATGCGCTACGCCGAGGGCTCGATGGCTACCTGCGCTGGGCTTACAACAGCTGGCCTATCGACCCCGAGTACGACTCTCGCTTCACGGCTTGGTCGGCAGGCGATACCTTCATCATCTATCCCGAGGCCTATCCATCGATACGCTGGGCGCGTCTCGTAGAGGGAATACAGCAGTACGAGAAGTATCACATCCTACGCCAAGAGGCCGAGCGCACGGGCGACACAGCCCTCATGCAGTCGCTAGAGCGCATCCTCGATACGATCGACGTCCGACGCATCGCTACCGATGTGGCCACTATGACGTCCTCCGCTCAGGCAGCCCTCAACCGCCTCTAGCCTCCCCTCCCGATGATAGTATTGCCCCCAGTATCAGCGAGTGCGAAATAGTATCTTTGGTGTATAAATCGAATTTTGTGTACTTTTGTAGCCGAATTTGGTTTGCCCTGCTTGTATTAGATCGTGCACAGCACAGGGGCAACGAAGCAAGACAGTATGAAACTACTACAACAGAGATTATCTCAGTATACCGAGCCACAGAAGGCTCAAGCCGCTGGTATCTATCCCTACTTTCGCAAGATCGAGAGCGATCAGGATACCTCGGTGGTGATCGATGGGCGTCGGGTGGTGATGTTCGGCTCCAATGCTTACCTAGGCCTTACCAACCATCCCAAAGTAAAGGCTGCAGCGATTGCAGCGACCGAGAAGTATGGTACGGGCTGTGCAGGTAGCCGCTTCCTCAATGGTACACTAGATATCCACCTAGAGCTCGAGAAGGAGCTGGCAGCTTTCGTAGGCAAGGAGGATGCGATCATCTTCTCTACGGGTTTCCAAGTCAATCTAGGAGTTATCTCGTGCCTTACAGGGCGCGAGGACTACATCATCTGGGATTCGCTCGACCACGCCTCTATCATCGAGGGCATTCGCCTCGGTATGGGCAAGAGCCTCAAGTATCGGCACAACGATATGCAGGCTCTAGAGCGTCGCCTACAGTCGTGCGAGCCCGACAAGGTCAAGCTAATCGTGGTCGATGGTGTATTCTCCATGGAAGGCGACCTCTGCAACCTCCCCGAGATCGTACGCCTCGCCAAGAAGTACAATGCGGCCGTGATGGTCGATGAGGCCCACGGCATCGGAGTCATGGGGCGCAACGGCCGTGGTGTGTGCGACTACTTTGGGCTGACCAAGGACGTCGACCTGATCATGGGCACCTTTAGCAAGAGCTTTGCCTCTATCGGTGGCTTCATCGCTGGCGATGCTGTACTGATCAACTACCTACGCCACCATGCCCGCTCGTACATCTTCAGTGCGAGTGCTACGCCTGCAGCTACAGCCGCGGCGCAGGCTTCGCTACAGATCATGATCGACGAGCCCGAGCGTGTCGAGCAGCTCCGCGAGAAGACGGACTACTGCCTAGGGCACTTCCGTCGCCTAGGCTTCGAGATCGGCAATACCTCTACGCCTATCATCCCACTCTATATACGCAACAACGAGCTGACGTTCCTCATCACTGCCGAGCTCTTTGAGGAGGGTGTATTCGTCAATCCGGTTGTGTCGCCTGCCGTAGCTCCCGAGGATACGCTGATACGCTTCTCGCTGATGAGCACGCATACCTACGAACAGCTCGACTTCGGTATCGAGAAGATCCACAAGGTATTCAAGCGACACGGACTACTCCCCTAGCGGCGAGTACTCGGTGCCTATAGCCACGAGGCCATGCCATCCACACTTGGACGGCATGGCCTCGTGGCTATTTCATCGGAGATTGTACTATATTTGTGCAAAAGTATTGACAGATGCAGAAAGAGCTAAACATCAGATACGAGCTAGTGCCCACGGCCGAGCTTGGCCCGACAGAGCGCGATATGGAACGCCTAGCCCTCGAAGCCGCGAGCCGAGCCTACGCTCCCTATAGTCACTTCCACGTCGGGGCGGCTGTGCTCCTCGAGAATGGCGTCATCGTGTCGGGGAGCAACCAAGAGAATGCGGCCTATCCCTCAGGGACATGTGCCGAGCGTACTGCCCTATTTTACGCTGGGGCGCAGTATCCCGACGTCGCACCCGTGGCTCTGCTCATCGTAGCGACCAATCGCGAGGGGCGTGTCCCTATGATCTCGCCCTGCGGTAGCTGTAGGCAGGTGATCCTAGAGACCGCGACGCGCTTTAGGCCTTATCGCCTTCTGCTGTGTGGCGATAGGGAGACGATGATCCTTGATGATTGTCGCCTCGTCTTGCCTTTCGGCTTCGATGGTAGCGACCTCTAATCTCTCTACCCCTCCCAAGCATCATATTATCCCTCCTATGCCACATCGCAAGATAGGTCTTCGCTTCCCCTACGTCGAGCGCGACGAGAGCTGGATGTACTTCAATAGGCGCCTGCTCTCGGAGGCCATGCGCCACGACCTCCCTCTCTTCGAGCGTCTCAACTATCTAGGGATCTACTCCAACAATCTTGACGAATTCTTTCGCGTACGCATCGCCTCACTCAGGCGCATGGCCGAGTACAATGCTTCGATACCTCCCGAGGAGCGCAAGGCGGCTCGCCGTACGCTAGTGCGCCTAGCACGGCTCAACGTTGAGTATTCGGCGCTCTACGAGCGTGCTCTCGGGGTGCTGATACGAGCCCTCGGAGACGAACACATACACATCGTCAACGAACAACAGCTGACACCTGAGCAGGGCGAGGAAGCACGTCGCTACTACATGGAGCACATTAGCAGTAGCGTCAATCCTATCTTCGTCTGTAGCCAATCGTTCATCCCCGAGCGACACCTCAAGGAGGCACTCTATCTCATCGTTAGCCTACGGCCCAATCAAGTTGCGAAAGCCAATGGTGAGCCCGATCTGGCGATCATAGAGATACCGACCAAGGAGTGTGGACGCTTCGTGCGCCTAGCCGATGTCGAGGGCGAGAGCTACCTAATGTTCGTCGACGACGTCCTGCGCTTTTGCCTCCCATATATCTTCGCTGGGATGCCCTACACCGAGTACGAGGCCTACACCTTCAAGTTCACCAAAGACTCGGAGATGGAGATCGAGAGCGATCTCCGCAGTAGCGTGATCGACAAGGTATCGCAAGGGGTGAAGCGACGCAAGCGTGGCGAACCCATACGCCTGATATACGATGCGGCCATGCCTGCTCAGGTGCTGGCCCGTCTCTGTGAGCTAGGAGATATGGGCGATGCTGATGTGCGCCTAGGTGGTGGGCGCTACCATGATATGAAGGATCTGATGACGATCCCACACTGTGGGCGTACCGACCTGCGCTACCCTCGATGGCATGTACGCTCCTCGGCCGAGAACGACTACTCGAGCAGCATCCTCGAGCGCATTCTGCACAGGGATATGGGGATACACTTCCCATACGAGAGCTTCGACTACTTCCTGCGCATCTTGCGCGAGGCTGCCATTAGCCCAGACGTCAGTGAGATACGTATCTCCCTCTACCGTGTAGCACAGAATAGCAAGGTCGTGAAGGCCCTAATGGCTGCTGCCCAAAACGGCAAGCGTGTAACGGCTGTGGTGGAGCTCCTCGCCCGATTTGACGAGCAGAGCAATATCAACTGGAGCAAGAAGCTACAGGACTCGGGCGTGAACGTCGTCTTCGGCCACGAGAAGCTCAAGATACACTCCAAGCTGGTGCATATCGCCACCTCGCGAGGCGACATCGCCTGCATCTCTACGGGCAATATGCACGAGGGCAATGCTCGCCTCTATACCGACTACATGCTCCTGACGGCCGATAAGACGATAGCGGCCGATGTAGCACGTGTCTTCGACTTCATCGAGCGCCCATTCCTAGCCGTGCGTTTCAGAGCCCTGCTTGTGGCTCCCAACGATATGCGTCGTCGGCTCCTCTACCTCATTCAGCGTGAGATACGCAATGCTCAGCGAGGACGCCCTGCCTATATCAAGATCAAGATTAACCATATCGT
>JBHACB010000089.1:0-8805 GCA_041854325.1 Porphyromonas sp. | reverse complement strand
CCCAATGCACTCCCCAGCTACAGGCGGTCAGGGGGAAGGGTTTACATAATTTTAGTACCTTTGTATCGAATAACTAGAGGGTACAGACGCTTGGTGTAGTAAGCGTCTGATCCCCGTTGCTATGCTCACTACGTGAAGATTGTCTATTGTCTGCAAGCTCTATCGCGCGCTGGTGGTATCGAGCGCGTTACCTCTCTCAAGGCCAACTACTGGGCCGAGCGGGGCGATGAGGTGCATATCATCACCACAGATCAGCGAGGGGCCGAGTTCGCTTTCTCTCTAGACGCGCGTGTACAGCACCACGACCTAGGGCTCGACTACGAGCACGACAACGACCTAGGTCGCTGGCGACGGCTACGCGCCCTGCGTGCCAAGAGGCGCATCCATCGACAGCGACTCGAGGCTCTGCTGTGTACTATTAGGGCCGATGTAGTTGTCTCCACATTCTTTCAGGATGCCCCCATCCTGCCCAGCATACAGGATGGGAGCAAGAAGATCCTCGAGCTGCACTCCTCGCGCTACACCAAGGTCTTGATGTACCCGAGAGAGCAGAGGCTCATGCGCCTCATCGGCTCCATGCGCATATGGTACGACGAGCGCGTGGCTCGTCGGTTCGATCGGTTTGTTATCCTCACAGAGGAGGAGCGGGCTGTCTGGTCTAGGAGGCTGAGCAACGTAGAGGTAATCCCCAATCCCCTCCCCTTCGAGCTCGGCGAATGCGCTACCCTAGAGCACCGACAAGTGCTCGCCGTGGGGCGCTACGAGTATCAGAAGAATTTTGAGGCCCTTATCCGCATCTGGGCACACGTAGCGCCACAGGCTCCCGACTGGAGGCTCTGCATCGTGGGCGACGGCCCCCTGAGAGGGAAGCTCACACGGCTAGTCCAGGAGCTCGACCTCACCGACAGCATCACCCTAGCCCCCTCGACACGCGCTATCAAGGGCTACTACACCTCGTCCTCGATCTATGCCCTCACCTCTCACTACGAGGGGCTCCCCATGGTACTCCTCGAGGCTCAGTCCGTAGGACTTCCTATCGTGGCGTACGCCTGCCCTAGTGGCCCCAAGGACATCGTCTCAGATGGTCTCGACGGCCTCCTCGTACCCCAAGGAGACGAGCGAGCATTTGCCCGAGCTTTGCTCCGTCTTTGCTCAAGCCTAGATCAAAGATTTGAGATGGGGAAAATCGCCATTCTCTCCTCTCAGAAGTACTCTATCAGGCGCATAATGACCCTTTGGTGCGAGATGCTCAGCAACATAATCAATACGAATTAGAGATGAACCCTATAACCAAACTATTTGACAAACTTTGGGATTGCACTAGTTATAAGGAGCTCCGTACCGAAAGGTATGTGGCTCTACTCCCATTCTACAAACCAAGCAAAGGTATCCCTAAGGTCATTTGGCAAACCAACCACACCAAAGACCTTCGTACAGAGCTTCTTAGAAATATCGACTTCATGCGCCAAACAAACCCAGATTGGCAGTATCAACTCTATGACGACCAAGATATCGAGCAATATATTTTAGAACATTACGGATCCTCAATACTAAGCTATTATCAGCGTATATCACCAGCTTATGGAGCGGCAAAGGCAGACTTCTTCCGATATCTTCTCATGTACAGAGAAGGAGGCGTTTACCTAGATATAAAAACATGTGCAACTCTCCCCTTGGATACTTTATTACGGAGTGATGATCAATTTATATTGTCTTTTTGGGACAATCTACCTGGGGAATTGCATGAGGGACAAATCTTCAGTCGAGAGCTCCAGCACATAGAACGTGGTGAGTATATTCAGTGGGCGATTATCTGTAGTGCTGGACATCCGTTTATGAGGGAAGTGCTCATCGAAACGATGAAGCGGATTGACCATTATAACCCATATCGTACGGGATTGGGTTTTTGGGGGACTATTTCCACCACAGGCCCTGTGCCCTACACCCTAGCAATTGAGAGGAGTCTTACACACTATCCCGATGCTTTCCGCTGGGTCGATATACGCAAAGATCTAGGGATACATTATTCTATTTACGAACAAAACAATCGTTCTCTCGATCATAAAATTGCTCTACGCACTGACTATCACAAAGGAAAAGTACCAATCATTCGCCATCGATTTAAGGTTATCGAATGGATAACGATCATGTATTTAGGTTTGCTTCGAAGATACAGACATGATGCCTAAAATTTCTCCCCTTGTCTCGGTCGTCGTACCGGTCTACAACGTAGAGCCATATCTAAGGCGATGCCTAGACTCTATCATAGCACAGAGCTACCCACACTGGGAGCTACTGCTCATCAACGATGGCTCCACAGACGCCTCCCCGAGCATCTGTGCAGAGTACCAAGCCATGGAGCCGCGCATTAGGTTCATGTCGCAGGCCAACCAAGGTCTCTCTGCTACCCGCAATAGGGGAGTACGTGAGGCTCGAGGCGAGCTGATCGCTTTCATAGACAGCGATGACAGCATAGCACCGGACACACTAGAGGGCGTGGTAGAGACCCTAGCACGACACCCCGAGTGCGACCAGATACAGTTCCCTAGTCACAAGGATATAGGCTCGGGGCGCGACTACATAACGTGCATAGAGCACGCCCCTATCAGCGAGCGATCACAGCTCCTCAAGTACTGGATGCGAGACCGCATCATCTCTTGGATAGCCTGCGACCGAATGTATCGGCGTACGCTACTAGAGGGTATTGAGTTCAAGGTCGGCTACTACTACGAGGACGCTCTATTCTCGTGCATGGTCGCCCTTAGGAGCAGAGGCATCTGCTTCTCTACCAAGGGCATGTACCACTACTACACCAATGCTGGATCGATCACCCAGTCTTACTCGCCCAAGAAGGGGCAGGACAAGATCGACATACATGTAGAGATGAGCAAGCTGCTACTATCATCACGAGAGCATCGTGTAGATGCCGCATTTGCCCTCTACATCGTAGTCAATGATATGTGGGCATCGTATATGTATCACAAGCGCAACAATGACGTTACAGACAGAGGTATCGATCTGCTACGTGAGGTGAGCTGGGGAGACTTCCTCTTCGTGTCGGAGCTTCCACTAAGACGGAGGGGCAAGATGC
Organism: Porphyromonas sp.; assembly: GCA_041854325.1. Taxonomy (GTDB): domain Bacteria; phylum Bacteroidota; class Bacteroidia; order Bacteroidales; family Porphyromonadaceae; genus Porphyromonas. Next base: position 5,714 of record JBHACB010000089.1, on the reverse strand, counting down.
TGATTACCAAGCTATGGTCTCACATAGCGCGCCGATACCAACAAGGGCGGGAATAGCCATGACAAGAAGCTCTATGACTACGATCGTCGTTTCAGGTGTCAATATACGCAAGGGAGGTACGCTGACTATCATGCGCCAGTGCCTTGGCTACCTCTCGAGCCTAGCTACGGTAGGAGGCTACCGCATCGTCGCCCTTGTACATAGACGAGAGCTAGCAGATTATCCGCATATCGAGTATATCGAGCTACCGTGGTCGATAGAGGGCTGGGGCAAACGATTGTGGTGCGAGTACATCACCATGGGACGAATAGCCAAGCAGATAGGAGATATCGACCTGTGGCTATCGCTACACGACACCACTCCTAGGGTCAAGGCGCGGAGGCAGGCCGTCTATTGTCAGACCTCCTTCCCTTTCTACAAATGGCAGTGGGGCGATTTCCGCTTCGATCCCAAGATCCCTCTCTTCGCGATGTTCACGCGCTTTGCCTATCAGCTAGGCATCCAGCGCAATGAATACCTCATCGTCCAGCAGAGTTGGCTACGAGAGGGCTTTGCCCATATGTTCGGCATTGACGAGGCGAAGTTCATCGTAGCTCCAGTGGCAGTATCAAGTGCGCCATCCGTGGCCACTCTCCCCTCCAGTAGCACTACGTCCTCTGGTCTCTACACTTTCTTCTTCGCATCTACAGCAGATAGCCACAAGAACTTTGAGACACTATGCCGAGCCACAGCACTGCTGGAGGAGCGCGTAGGCAAAGGCCTCTTCCGCACCATCATCACCGTGGCTGGCAGCGAAAACAAATATGCCCAATGGCTACACAATAGCTGGGGGCACGTACAGAGCCTCGTATTCCATGGGCTGATGGACAAGGCAACCCTATACGAGCACTATGAGCAGGCCGACACCTTCGTATTCCCATCGCGTATAGAGACTTGGGGGCTACCTATCACCGAGTATATGCACACCAAGGGGGCTGAGGCTCAGCTCCTCTTGGCAGATCTCCCCTATGCTCACGAGACTGCAGGCGGAGCCGATCGTGTAGCTTACTTCCCTGCTACCGATGCCGAAGCCTTGGCTCAGCTCATGAAGCAGGCTCTCGAGCACGATGGGCGTATCTTCTCCCCACAAGCTCCTATCTCTATCCAGCCACCATACGCTAGAGACTGGGAGGGGCTCTTCGGGCTACTACTAAACGGTATCAATTGATTATGGCTCAGTCGCGAGCAGAGAAAAGCATCCTCAACTCCATCGTATCCCTACTCTTCTACTTCGGCAACGTCGGGATCACGATATTTGCACGCCCTATCTATCTCAAGTATCTAGGAGCAGAGGTACAGGGCATGCAGTCCACACTCGGCACCATATTCTCCACCATGAGCATCGCCGAGCTAGGGCTAGGGGCAGCTATCGCCTATGCCCTCTACAAGCCTCTACACGACAGGGATACGCAGACGATCAACGAGATAGTCTCACTACAGGCGTGGTTCTACCGCCGTGTGGCCCTCATCGTTACGTGTGGTGTCGCTATACTTCTGTGCTTCTTCCCCTATATCTTCGGCGTGCTCAAGCCGATGAAGGCACCTCTCTGGTATGCGTTCGCAGCTTTTGGGGTTGGGTACATCAATATGATCATCGGCTATACGATCAACTATCGCTCCATCATCTTCAGCGTAGACCAGCGTAGCTACCGCCTCACGATGAATATCCAAGGCTTTTACATCGCCCGAAACATCGTGCAGATGCTGATCCTCATCTTCGTCCCCGAGCCGTTCTTCTACTACCTACTCATCGAGCTTGTAGTCTCTCTCATAGGGGTATATATCCTAGAGCGTATGATACACAAAGACTACCCTTGGCTCCGCCCTCAGCCTCGCCAGGGGAGAGCACTACTGGCAAAGTATCCCGACATCATGAAGCGTACCAAGCAGATATTCGCCCACAAGGTCGCTGAGATAGCCCTTGTCAATATCACCCCCTTGGTACTCTTTGCCTACGCTAGCTACGAGACCATAACCGCCTACGGCAACTACATCATCTTGTATAGCAACCTTGGGGTGATCGTCAACTCTATGCTCAATACCGTGAGTGCTGGTATCGGTAGCCTAGTGGCCGAGGGCAATCGTGACAAGGAGATGCGCTTCTTTTGGGAGTTCGTATCGATGAAGAACTTCTTCGCTACCCTCCTTGCCTTTGCCCTATACACCTTTGCTAGTCATCTCATCCCCCTATGGCTGGGCCCCAACCCCGAGTACCTCCTCGCCCAGGGTATTGTCTTCTGGATCACCTTCAATGGCTACATCAGCGTCTCCCGTGGGCCACTCGAGATGTATTTATCGGCCAAGGGGATGTATAGCGACGTCTGGGCTCCTGTCGTGGAGACGGCGATCAATGCTGTGGCTAGCATAGCCCTAGGCTACTTCTTTGGTATAGCAGGGGCCATCGCAGGGGTAATCATAGCGCAGATCTCTATCGTGTACGTGTGGAAGTCTATCTTCCTCTTTCGGCAGGGCTTCGGCTTGTCGCCGTGGCTCTATTGGCGTCGCTACATCAAGTATCCGATTATCGCCCTTGGCTCTATCTGGGGTGCCAATTGGCTACTCGTACAGAGCTCTATCGACTTCTCCACGATACCTCTCTTCTTGCTCAATGGTGCATGGGTAGGGCTCTGCTTCGTCCTCGCACTACTACTCGTCTACACAGCGGTATCGCCCGAGTTCCGCTCCCTAGGCCTACGCCTCTGGGAGCTAGCACGCCCCAAGATCGACACATTCCTTTCTTCATTCAAGTAAGTCAAGTATGCATAATTCACTACAGAAGTACTATCAGCGCCTTTGGAGTTGCCTGTGGATCTTCCTCTTTGTCCTTATCCTTGAGACTATTGTCAATGTTCATTTCTCTCTCGTCTCATCCGCTGGATTGGCTCCAGATGCCTCTATGATCGATCGCTTGGGGGTAATCTTCAAGGCTCTTTTACGCGGTTGGTTCTGGGCTATTGCCTCTTGGTGGCTTGTAGCTATTCCTATATCACGGAGGTGGAGATCGATCGTGACTGGCCTGGTCCTTACGCTTTGTATTCTTCTGTTCATCATAGAGGAGTTCCTACTAATACGCTATGGGACGGTGTTTACCCACAGTATCATCATGATACTCGCGGGCACCAATCCTCGCGAAGCTGCAGAATTTGCTGATGCCTCGTTTGCAATCAAAGACTTCCTAGTACCTATCGCAAGCCTAATAGCAGTTGGCATCTTCTGCTACGGAGTACAGAGGATAGCTACGAGGCCCAGCGTAATGCGACTTTTGGCTAGGCCATACCTATTTTGGCTGATAGCACTTCCTCCAGTATTCTTAGCCATAACGGACACCATACCTGACACTTACAACAAGGTGATCAGTGCGGGCCATGCCTATGACTATACGATAGCCCCAATGGATAGAGTTATCTGGAATACATTGGGCTTTGTCCAAGACTACAATCGCACTAAGAATAGCGTAGATCGGATCCGCGCCCTAGAGGTCGGGCAGGTGACACGTACCTCGAAGTACGATCACTACACCATAGTGCTAGTCATTGGCGAGACTCTACGCAGAGACTATATGCACTGCTATGGTTTCCCCCTTGCCAATACGCCCCGACTAGATAGCCTTGCTGAGACGGAGAGACTTGTTCTTTTCTCCGATGCCGTCAGCCCTGCGCCCAACACCATAGAGTCGCTGACCAAGGTATTATCCCTACAGACCAACGAAGATACTGATAGCAAGTGGTACGATTACCCAGCCCTGCCTTCGCTGTTCTCTCAAAATGGATTTTGGGTACAGTGGACCAGCAATCAAGAGAGCACAGGCACTATCGTCCAAGCAATAAACACTTTCTCTATGCTCTCTGATGCGAGGGAATATGTTAATGCGAGGAGTATTGATGCCGAACATCAGCAGGCTCTCTCATTCTACGACGAAGATGTATTACCAGCACTTAAGCTACGTGGCGAAGTCGCAACTCCCGAACGCCCCAACCTCCTGCAGATAGTACACCTCTTGGGTTCTCACCCTGTGTACGAGAAGCGATATCCTCCCACTTTCGCTCGTTTTGCTCCTGCCGATATGCCTATTCGTAGGGGAGAAGCTCAAGACAAGGTAGTGGCCTCCTATGTCAATAGCATCTACTACAACGACTACGTCGTAGCCTCTATCATCGAGAAGTATGCCAATGAGCCAGCTATCGTCATCTACTTTGCAGACCATGGCGAGGTTATCTATGACGACCCCAAGAACCCCACTTACTGCGACCATGGCATGACCAAGGAAGCTCTGTCAGTCCCTCTCATGGTCTATGTATCTCCTCAGTTCGACAAGATAGATCCAGAGCTCCTCCCTCGGCTCAGAGGCTATGCACACCGCCCTATCATGTTAGACCTCATGACACACGCCCTATGCGACCTCGCAGGCATCACTACTAGATACAGCGATCCTCGCCTGCATTTCTTGAGCGATGGATATGATGAAACAAGAAGACGTATCATACGTAGCTTCTCTCAAGAGATTGAATTTTAACACTCCATTATATGCAACTACGGACACCTATCAGTTCGCTATACGTTCTCAAGGCCCTGTGCGCCGTGGGCGTGGTGATACTACATGCCCCTCTAGGGGTGGCGACAGATGCCCTGCGCCACTTGGCCTCTATCACTGTCCCCGTGTTCTTCATGATCACTGGCTACTTCCTCTACCACACCGACCGAGATGTAGTGCTCAGTAGGCTGAGTAAGTCTATGCGCAAGATTGTCCCTCTGATCTTGCTACTCAACCTAGTCTACTACCCTCTGAACCCGATACAAGGGCCTATAGGGGAGACCTACATGCTCTACTTCAAGTGGCTAGCCCTAGGTATGACACCAGGGGCCGGCCATCTATGGTACCTTACAGCTCTGCTACAGGCACTGATCATCCTTTGGCTGTGGTTTCGCTTAGCTCGAGGACGTTGGTTGTGGCTCTTTCTCTTGCTCTGGATCGTGCGTGCCGTCAGTGAGGAGTATCGAATGCCTCTCTTCGGCTCTGCACCCTCTATCCTAAGTGCCAACGTCCTGTGCTACGCCTTGCCATGTGTCGTCGGTGGGATATTCATGCGCAGATATGAGGGCTCTATCTCGGGGCGTCCTTGGGGGCTTATAGCTGGGCTATCTATCGTCTTGTCGTACATCAACGAGTTTGGAGGGCTATGGCCTTCTTTTGTCCTTCATCCACTGATGCGGACGGCTATGATTATCTCTATTTTCGCCTACGCCCTACAAAACAAGCCAAGAGGACAGGGATCTTGTCTCGAGTATATAGGTCGTGAGCTCTCGGGTAATATCTACTACTTCCATGGGCTGTTCATCCTACTAATGAACGAGTGGCCTATGTACGATAGCCTGGGGGCTATCTACGTACTGCTAGCATCCATACTCCTCGCCTATACCCTCATACGTGTCCAAGATCGCCTGAATGTCTCCATCTTGCGCTAGAGATAAAGCGATCTAGTAGCGTAAGCTATATCGAGAGGCTCTGCCAATGGCAGAGTCTCTCTGCTGTATATCCACCCTCTCCTACTATCCCGCCTCATTTCCTGCTCGCTTTCATCACCTCGCTAGTGGAGAGGCACTAGCTAGCGATCAGAGGGCAGAGCGTAGAGAGGAGAACGGGAGAACGAGAGATGGGGTGAGAAGAGAGAGTAGTG
>JBHACB010000088.1:0-9537 GCA_041854325.1 Porphyromonas sp. | reverse complement strand
GTCTACCCACTGACGTTTGCCTCACCACGTGAGGTGCTACTCCACCTCAAGCGCACGGGCGTAACGGGGACGAGCGATAGTGCAGGTTTCTGGACAGCACAGAAGCTCCGCCAGTTTGAGCACGACTATCTAGCGCACTATCCTCATGGTACGGGCGTTCGCCTGAGCTATCACCCTATCTACCTCGTCGCGGAGCGTCCTCTCGCCTAGGTGCCTCCTCTCGAGGGGCAGGGGCATCCACCGACACCATACACGCCCGATCCGAGGTCGAGCAAAAAGAAAAATTGATATACGATTAAACCTACCGAAACGTTATTAGTCTAACAAGTACGGTTAGGTGCTAATCGAAAAAGATTGATGATGTGTTTGGGTAGTGTCCCTTTGCTTCGGCATAGGGGCACTACTTTTTTGCCCTACAGCCAGTGGACCAGCATAGTACACGCACCAATAGCCTTGGTGCACTCACTCCATATCCATCCTCTCCTCCTCGAGGACGACCATTTGGTATCGATCAAGATAGACATCCGCCCAAGGGAATGGCGAGTGGCGAGGCGCTGTGTGGATAATTCTGTATATTTACTGACTGAATGCGAGACATCGCTCTCGGGAATAAGCTGGAACATATATGAATACAATAGGACGAATGCTGCGCCTAACAAGCTGGGGCGAATCGCATGGGCCTGCCCTAGGCGGTGTACTCGATGGGCTACCTGCAGGCCTGGCTCTAGACCTCGATGCCGTACAGGCCGAGGCACTACGCCGTGCACCAGGGCGTTCGTCCATCGTGTCTCCTCGCCAAGAACCCGATACCATAGAGTGGCTCTCGGGTCTCTACCAAGGGCGTACGCTGGGCACGCCTATCGGTTTCATGGTACGCAATCGCAATGCCCACAGCCACGACTACGCCCACCTAGCCGACCTCTACCGACCAGGGCATGCCGACTACACCTACGACGTCAAATATGGCCTACGCGACCCACGTGGCGGAGGGCGTTCGTCGGCACGAGAGACACTAGTGCGTGTCGTGGCTGGCGCTCTAGTGCGCCAGTGGCTACGCTCCCTAGGCATAGAGATAGCTGCATACGCCTGCCGTATCGGGAGCATTTGCCTCGCCGACGAGCACCCTAGCTGGGAGCAGATCAGAGCCCATAGCCACACCAGCCTCCGTTGTCCCGACGAGGCTACAGAGCTGGCGATGACACAGGCCATAGAGCAGGCACGGGAGGCAGGCGATAGCCTCGGGGGTATCGTATGCTGTAGAGCGAAGGGAGTACCTGTAGGGCTTGGCGAACCCCTATACGACAAGCTAAGCGCACGCCTAGCCCAGGCGATGTGCTCGATCAATGCCGTCAGGGGCTTTGAGCTCGGTGATGGCTTCGCCCTCAGTGCCCTACGAGGTAGTGAGGCCAACGATGCCATGGATGTAGATGTCGAGGGACGCATACGCCACCTAAGCAATAGGGCTGGAGGGGTGCTCGGAGGCATAGCCTCGGGCCAAGAGCTGGTGATGCGCATAGCCTTCAAACCGACACCTACCATAGCCCTAGCTCAGCAGACCGTAGACCGCAGTGGCAGGGCTGTAGTGCTGGAGGCTAGCGGACGGCACGACCCCTGCGTAGTACCACGTGCCCTAGCCGTCGTCGAGGCTATGTGTGCCCTAGTGCTGGGCGACTTCGTACTACTAGATAGGGCCTATCACACACACCGATAGTATGGGCAGGCAGCACGTAATAGCTCGCGAGAGTCTGTGGGGGACGATCGTTACCTACGTGGGGGTAGCCATAGGCTTCCTCACGACGTTCTTTGTCCTTACGACATACCTCACACCCGAGGAGGTAGGGCTCACACGCCTCCTCGTGGAGGTCGCCACACTACTCTCTGGGCTAGGCATGCTGGGGCTAAGTACCTCTATCAGCCGATACTACCCTTATTTCCGCGACGACGACGGCACGAGCCACGAGGAGATAGCTCGCCGTGGTGCCAACAATGGCTTCCTCTACTGGATCCTAAGCATTGCCGCGATAGGGCTATTGATTGCCTTGCCACTCTTCGTCCTAGCCCGAGGGCCTATCAGTACGCTCTTTGGTGCTGGTAGCGAGCTCCTCGATCGCTTCTACTACGCCATAGCACCTCTCACGGCTTGCCTAGTCGTCTGGACGGTCGTAGAGCTCTACACGGTACAGATGCTACGCCTAGCTGTGCCCAAGGTGATCCGCGAGCTTGTACTCAGGCTACTGCTCCTAGCCTCCTACCTCATCTATGCTATGGGGTGGGTCGATCTGGTGGGCTTCATCGCCCTATTCGTGGGGAGCTATGGGCTGTGTATGGTGCTAAGTATTGCGTACCTAGGGCGTATCAGTTCGCTCTCGCTACGGCACGACACGAGCTACATCTCGCCCGAGCTACGTCGTGGCTTCGTACGCTACACTCTGCTGGCCATACTCTCTATCGTAGGGACGACCTTGGCAGGGCGCATGGATCTCTTCATGCTCGCCATAGTAGACGGCGAAGGTCTGCGCTCGGCAGCTGTCTTCTCGATAGGTTTCTTCATGGTATCTATCGTGGAGATACCGACACGTGCTATCATCAGTATAGCCACGGCACGCATAGCCTCTACCATGAAGCAGGGCGACCTCGAGACCACAAGCCGGCTCTACGAGCGAGTGGCTCGCTATCAGCTACTCGCTGGCATTGTGATCTACGCTGGGCTCTTCGCCTCTATCGATGAGATTATCTCGCTGATGCCCAATGGAACCGAATACAGAGGCAGCGTCGAGGTCTTCATCTTCCTAGGGCTCGCCAAGCTCATCGAGGTAACCTTCACAGCGTGCCACCCGATCATCAGCACCTCCCGATACTATCACTGGAGCCTGTACTACACGCTCTGGCTATGTGTCGTAGCTTTCGTGGCCAACCGCTTCCTCATACCCATGTGGGGCCCTATGGGTGCAGCCATGGCTACCCTCATCACCACGATAGTAGGCTATGGCCTGCTACAGTGGCTCCTCTATCGGCGCCTCGGGATACACCCCTTCTCGCTACGTCTCTTCTCGACGGTTGGCTTTGGGCTAGTACTCGTGTCGCTCCCCTTCATCTATATGCCTACGCTCGAGAGTGTCTACCTAACCATAGGGCTACGATCGCTCATAGTAGCCGTCATAGCAGTGGGTGGCATCCTCACCCTAAGGATAGCCCCCGAGGCTCTAGAGCTAGTACGTACCAAGCTAAGCCAACGACGAGTATGAAGATAGTACTAATCACTACATCGACTACGGGCGGAGGAGCTGCACACGCTGCTCTAAGGCTCTTTGAAGCCCTGCTGACACTCGGGGCTGATGTGCGCATGATCGCCCTGCACGGGCATCGATGCCATGAGCGCATTGATGTGCTCGACCGCGGTCTGTGGGCACGTCTACGCAGTCGCTACTATCATCTGCGCGAGAGGCTCGAGATAGCCTCCTCGCTCTATCCACATATCCACAATCTGTGGCGACTATCCTCGGGTGCACACGGCTTTGACCTAAGCCAGCATCCATGGGTACAAGAGGCCGACATCATACACCTACACTGGATCAGTCACGGACTCCTCTCGATACAAGGGCTAGAGGCTCTAGCGACCCTCGGCAAACCTATCGTCTGGACGCTACACGACCTGTGGAGTGCCACAGGGGGGTGCCACCTACCATTGTCTTTCGAGCAGTCGAGGGCACTCTTGTGCACACGTTATACGCATAGTTGTGGACAATGCCCTCTGCTAGGGCGCCAGGCCTCGACACACGACTGGACGAGCGAGGTACGTGCCCGCAAGGCCTTTCTCTATCGTCCCCCATTCCACTATATCGCCGTCAGTAGCCGTGCTGGTGGGATATTCTCTATGGCCGAGGATAGTGCGCACATCTCCCCTATGGTGATACCACCCCCTCTAGAGCTATCGCAGTATCACACGGCTACACGTCCCGATCCGCTACCCACGTGGTACCTCCCCCAGCGTATCTACCTCATGGTGTCAGCGGCACGCCTCGATGATGCCGTCAAGGGGCCACATCTGCTCGTAGAGACGATGCAGGCCCTGCACAGGCTCGCCCCCGATGGGCTACGACAGCGCCTTGCATTGGTACTCGTAGGGCAGATCAAGCAGGCTAATGCCCTCGAGGGCATACCGCTCGATCAGGTGCGCCTAGGAGGGGTATCTTCTCAGCAGATGCGTGAGCTCTATCAGCTGGCAGATGTAGTGCTATCGACATCGCTCTTCGAGACCTTTGGACAGACGCTTACCGAGGCTCTCGCCTCGGGCGTACCTGTCGTGAGCTTTGCTTCGGGTGGACCCGAGGACATCATTCGCCCAGGGCACAATGGCTACTTGGCTCCAGCCTACGATACCGAGGCATTGGCGCGGTGCATCCTGCGCGTCGTAGGTGATAGAGCCGAGGGTCGGCTCTCGGCAGAGCAGTGCAGGGCGTCAGTTGTACACATATCATCACTACACGTTGGTGAGCAGCACCAGCAGTACTACATGCAGATACTAAACTCCTCTAGATGAACCTACCTACCCTATCTATCATCACGATCTGCTACCAGGCAGAGGCGACCATACGGCGGACACTCGTGAGTGTCGCTCAACAGACTTATCCACATATCGAATACATAGTAGTGGACGGTGCATCGCGCGATGCCACCTGCCACCTCGTGCGCCAATATGCCCCCCAAGCTCGCCTCTACAGCGAGCCCGACAAGGGGATATACGATGCTATGAACAAGGGGCTTCGCCTCGCTACGGGCGACTATGTGTGGTTTCTCAATGCTGGCGATGCCCTTCCCTCGCCCGATACTGCTGGTCTCGTAGCTCAGCGCATCGCCTCGAGCAGTGGTGAGGATATGCCCATAGAGGTCGTCTATGGCGACTGCATGCTGATAGATAGCGACGACAGAGTCCTTGGCCCCCGTCGCCTACGTCCGCCACATACGCTGACGTGGCGTAGCTTCATCGATGGGATGACAGTATGCCACCAGAGCTTCATCGCACGCCGTGCTATCTGCCCAGAGTACGATCTTGGCTACCGCTTCTCGTCCGATGTCGATTGGTGCATCAGGGTACTCAAACGTGCCCAGCGCATTGTCGGTATCGATGAGCCCCTATCGCTCTACCTCAACGAGGGGGCTACGACAGCCAATCATCGCCGTTCGCTCCTCGAGCGCTTCGATGTGATGCGCCGCCACTATGGCCTATTGCCCACCCTTGGGGCGCATATAGGCTTCTTATTCAGACGCTATCGCTAGAGCTTCACAAGCCACTCGGCATCGGGTGCAGGCAGGCCTACCACCACAGGATGGCTGTCTAGCGTCAGGCAATAGCGCACGGCATCGGCATGCCCTGCATCTACGAGGCGAGCGTAGTGCTCGCTTCGTAGCATATAGGCTATACGCTCATCGAGCTCTAGGCAATGATCGCCCCAGAGCTGCTGCATCATCGTAGCCCCATCGCCAGCACCACAGCCTAGCCCCTCACTGTACAGGCTATGCGCCAAGGCTCCGGCATAGAGACAATCCTCCATAGACATCTGTCCCTGCCAGCCTGCGGCCAGCACCACCAGATCGGCAACGCCATGCGCGAGGCAATAGTCGCGTGTCGCCCGCAGATTGAGCATGCTCCCTATGAGTATCTGCCTAGCACCACAGCCCTGCGCTATCGTTAGGCTACGTGTGCCGTTGGTAGTGGTCATTACGATGCGCCTGCCTCCCACACGCTCGGGAGTGTACTCAAGAGGGTCGTTGCCGAGGTCGGCAAAGGCACAACGCTGTACATGTCTCTCGGCAGCTGTGAGGCAGCCCAGCTCACGCCCCATGGACTCGCATTCGTCTGTCGAAGCCACTGCACGTATGGCCTCCGCGCCATTGGCTACAGCCGTAACCATCGTCGTCGAAGCCCTGAATATATCTGTTATCACCACTGTTGCCCCGTCTATGTGGTATAGGTGGTAAAGCTCGGGGCTGGGGCATAGCCAAATGTTCATCTCTCTATTCCTTGGTTAGTAGTCCGACATGCTCACAAACGAACAAGAGTGCCGAGGCACACGGCCTTAGCACTCTCGTTGGGTTGTGACTCCGACAGGATTCAAACCTGTAACCTTCTGATCCGTAGTCAGATGCTCTATTCAGTTGAGCTACGGAGCCATCTCATTTCGCTTGCAAAGGTAATCATTATTTCTATATCCACAAGCATTGGCACAAAAAATCCTAAGGTCGTACTCATAGGGGGAGGATGTGTCAGCCTCGTGCAAGATAGCAGGGGGGCACGACCGAACTTTTAGTATGCCTCCACTGTTTCGTACAATAGAATATGTAAGGTATATACACCATTTGCTAGAAGAGACTATATGCTTCCTTTATGATATGAGACATCTAATTAGATCCCTACTAAGTATATGCACATGCTTGTGTCTAGCGCCGTCCTTGTTCTGTCAGCATCGCATCACTGCGAAGATTGTTGACGAGCGAAAAGAAGGACTTGACGCAGCAGTAGTCATGCTTGTGTCTTCCTCCAATGTATTAGTACAATCTTGCATAACAGATGAGCATGGAAAATTCTCAATCGAGGCTAAGCCTGGAGCATATACTCTACAGATACGCACTCTGGGTTTCCTGCCATATCACAAAGCACTTAACCTAACAGGCGATCTCGATCTTGGGGAGATACAGTTAGCAGTTGAGACCAATCTGTTAGAAACAATATCGGTTATTGCTATAAAAAAACGCCCCTTGCTCAAATCAGAAAATGGAAAGATCCTAATAGATGTTTCCAAGTCTTATCTGGCTAATACAGGAAGTGCACTGGATGTATTGAAGAATAGCCCTGGCATTAGGGTCGATAACCACGGATACATTTCTCTAACCTCTCTAGGTGGAACCACAGTGCACGTTAATAATAAAAAAATCACATTAAAGGGGGAAGAGCTTGCTGCCTATTTACGAACAATATCATCAGCACAAATCGATCGTGTCGAAACAGCTCCGAATCCAAATGCAAGTTATGGAGCGGATGGTTCTGGTGGGATTATCAATATAGTCCTCAAAACTCAGCCTCTCTCTGGGTTGTTTGTCAATGCGACACATGGGATATCATTCTGGAAACATCTCAAAAACAACTCCAACATATCTCTATCGTATAACACTCCGACTTATCAAATAGGAGTAAATTATAGCCAAGATATTGGCCACTATGCTATGAGATACGGCAATACAAAAATACAAGATGGCAACAAGAGTGTATCAACGACAAACGATACTGATAAAAGGAACTCCTTTGCTGGAGGAGTGGATCTTTCATGGACTCCCAATAGGCAGCACAAGGTGCAAATTAACAGCACTTTGAATACCCTTATAGGCCCAGGTAAGACTGAGACCACGACTCTGCTTTACAATGGGGAAACCCATCTTGATCGCATTCTCTATGCTCAAAACAACTATATCAAACAGAGTAATATAAGGTATGAGAATAGCATTGGTTACACCTATTCTCCCAACCCAATCCACAATCTAGCTATCTACATAGACTGGACTCTATTCAATGGATTAGCTCAGAATGAGCAACCAAATACTTACCATTTTCTAGACGGGAAAAGTCCTTTATCATACAATTACTACTCCGAACCTCACAAAAAGATCAATATCTATACTGCACTTCTAGACTATCGCTGGATTCCTACCGCGTCTTCCGAATGGCTAGCAGGCATTAAGGTCGCTTATGTAGATGGGGATAATACCTTCCGCTTTGAGAATAATAACCTGCTAGATGTGAAGAGATCTAGTGCCTTTCACTATAATGAGCGCAACATCGAAGGCTATGTACAGTACAGTCATAAATGGAATAAGTTTAACCTTAGCACAGGTGTGCGCGTTGAACAGACGACAACCAAAAGTGAGCTAGGAATATATCCAGGTGCAACAGCTGCTAGCAAGGGGACTTCTAGCCAGACAGCCAATCTAAGGATATTCCCCAATATGACGCTCTCTTATTCTCCCAATGAGAAGCATAAGTTCGCCCTAACCTATAGCAAAAGACAGGACAAGCCAAGGTATGAAGATCTAAATCCCTTTGAATATCTGCTGGATGAACATACATATTGGCAGGGCAATCCATTTCTTAGACCTCAAATCAATGATAAAATCACTCTATCGTATTCATACTCACGTATAGGCCTGAACCTCTTCTACAACTATTTGAGCGATTACTTTAGTGCTATTACCGATGTCTCTGGAGTCGGGAAGACTGTGATGACAACCAAAAACATTGGTCAGCAACAGCAAATAGGACTGGAGGCAGTGTACACAGGTCGGGTTACATCTTGGTGGGATTTTTCTACGAATATGGCTTTGTTTTATCTCCAGAACGACCTTGATTATGAGAGCTACAAGAACCTATACAAACAGCTGTCTTACTCCATTGATATGAGCAACAACTTTCGGCTTCCTTGCTCTCTCTCGTTCGAAGTCTCTGCAAGGTACTTATCAAAACGCCTAGGAGGAAGCTATGAGTTTTCTAAACCAAGTGGTAGTATCAATCTCAGCCTAAGTCGTACATGGTTAGATGGCAAATTGCGTGTAGCATGTTGGCTTTCTGATATCCTTCATTCTGATCGGTGGGATAGCTTTGGGACTAAAGCTGGCCTCAGCCTTGACTCATGGGGATACGGCGAAAGTCGAAAGGCTGGGCTACGCATAAGCTACAGCTTTGGCAAAGAAACAAGCAATTCCTCAACCAAGAATATAGAAGAACACAATCGTTTGTAAGAAGATAGAGATAAAGGGCTGAGCAGTGCTCTCTAGAGGCAATTTCTCGCGGTGAATAGTACTTATTACTAGAAATAACACGTACCTTTGTGTATGTACATCTACCAACTACTTGATTATCGATATGCTTCATAGATATATACTGTGGCTCGTGGCCACTGTGCTTGCCTCGTGCTCTTGGGGCCCCAAGCAGGCTATGCCCGAGCTACGTATCACGGCTCAGAGCAGTGCCGACAGCCTAGCGTATATAACTCTGATCGGCGAGCAGGCGAGCCACACAGACAGCCTTAGGCTCGAGGATGGGGCACTCAACCTCTATCCCGATACAGGTCTGTACACCGAGGCCTTTGTCGTGCTCTGCGATAGCCCTAGCTATTACCTCCTCGAGGGTGGTAAATGGGTGCCCTCTACCCCACCCCTCGCAGGCACTACGCAGATCCATGGCATACCCTATATATCGGGTACCGATGCCTCGGGCAAGGAGCAAGGTATCGGCTCAAGGATACGTGGCGGGCGTGTGGCTGTCGTCTTCAGCGACCTCGCTCTACATACCCATACTCGGGCACAGCGCGATAGCCTTAGGCGTATGGTGCGCCCCGACAGCTTGCACTTCGTCTATATGATGCTCACCCCCTCGGACAGCGTAGCTCGTAGCCGTATCAAGCGCGATACCCTTGGGGGGATCATCTTCTCCGACACCCTAGGCGTCGTCAGCCGAGTGCGTACTAGCTATGGCCTAGAGCGCGAGGC
>JBHACB010000087.1:0-20311 GCA_041854325.1 Porphyromonas sp. | reverse complement strand
GCGCTCCGACTTGGGTTGTCGAGCCTTGGCGATAGCACCACGTACGAAGCTCCCATACTCCTGCTCTAGAGCATAGAGCTTGGGTAGGGCATGGCGTGTAACGAGCCTCTCGGCATCGCCTGCATAGATACCTCCGATGAAGGGATCGACAGCGTAGGTGTAGAACGACTGCCCCAAACGCCGGCGTACGAGATCGGCAACAGGTTCGTCAGGGTCGACCCCTGCCTTGCGCCACGGCTCGAGCAGGATACGTAGCTTGTCTCTCCACGAGAAGAGGGGGGTGCACACTGCACTTATCAGTCCTCGAGGCAGGGGGCGAAAGGCTCCTCCCTTGTAGATGAGGCGACGCTGGGCACTGGGCGTAGCCCGCTGTAGCAGGGAGCTATCGAGTTCGTTGAGTAGCTCTACGACCTCAGGGCGCGACAGCATACCCGTGTTGGGGCCACTCTCGTAGACGAAGCCCTCTGCTCTGTGGGTGTATATCTGCCCCCCGAGGCGATCTGCACGCTCGAGTAGGTGTACTGCTCCCCCTCGGGCGGCAAGTCTATGGGCCAGTGTAAGGCCTGTAAGCCCTCCGCCCACGACTAGGTAGTCGAGAGGCGAAGAGAGGCTGTGGTGATGCTGTAGGGCGTCGTTGGTCGTATTCATATTGTTACAGAGCTAGACCACCTCCCACGAGAGAGGTGGTCTAGCCTAAGAGAAACTAGCCGTTGGGCAGAGGCTTATCGCACCATGACACGTTGGCGGATATTGCTCCCGACGGTGATTAGATAGATACCGCTAGGTAGGTCGCCTAGGGATACCTGCCCCGAGCCTAGCTCGCTCGTAGCAGCCTCCTTGACGAGGACGCCCGAGAGACTATATACCTTGACGGGAGCTGTCTGCCCAATACCCTCTATGTAGACCATATCGGTCGTCTCGGAGGGGAAGATACGCACTTGGCTTGCTTGGATAGGGTCCACCGATAGAGCCCAGCTCGTAGACCAGCCCTTGGCGGCAAGGGCTGTCTTGTGCGCCTCCGTAAACTGATTGCCCTCGCCCGAGGTGATAGCCCCCGAGAAGATGTACGTACCATCGCCCTTGCCCTGAGGGAGCCAAGCGATGATCTTGTCGATAGCGGCACTAGGGAGCTTGTTGTTGCTGATGTCTACCCGCTTGAGGTTGGGTGCGCTGAAGAGGCTCGCTCCTCCTATCGTAGCGACTACGGAGGTGAGGGCATTGCCACTGAGGTTGATCGTCTGGATGTTCTTGGGAGCACCCCAGCCAGAGCCCTGAGCGAGGTCTACTGTAGTGAGTGCTGTACAGCCTGTTACGGCTATAGTGATAGGCGTGGTGAGGTCGTCGCGACTACCAGAGAACTGTAGCGTAGTGAGAGCCGTACAATTCTCGAGCGTGAGGTTCTGCAGATGCCCTACACGGAAGAGGATGATCGACTCTATAGGTTGGCTCTTGAAGACGAGGTCCTGATTGAGGGCTCCGAAGCCAGTACCGCGGATGTCGAGCTTCTTGAGCTTGGCGAACTTGGTGAAGTCTACCTTGTCGATAGTCGTCTCATACAGCGCTAGCGTCTCTACTACATTGGTCGTGGGCCACGCGACGGTAGTGAGCGATCGCTGCTTGGCGTCTTCGCCGTAACGCCCTAGGGTGACGGTCTTGAGGAGGGATAGCTTGGAGAGGTCGAGCGTCTTGAGCAGAGAGTAGTCTTGTAGACGAAGCGTGGTGAGCTGGGTGGCACCTGCTAGGTTCACGCTACCAAGTGTGGTTCTCTCCGAGATGAATTGGGCGAGGGTGGAGTGGCTGCTAGATACCTCGATAGCCTTGATCGTGCCAGCCACGAAGTAGATCTCCGTGACATCGCCCGAGAAAGTGATCACATTGCCTGCTGTGGGGGTGAAAGTGGTGCCAGTAGAGATAGGGAAGGTCGCTGTCTCGTTGGCTCCCGACACTGTGATGTTGGTACCACGCACAGCATCCACCGTGAAGCTGTTGCCCGCCTCCATGGTGATCTTGATCGTGTTTTGCGCTAGAGCCAGCGCAGGCGAGGCGAGGAGTATCGCTAGGAGCAGAGCTCCCACGCCAGCCATTCTATTCCAGTAGCTCTTGTTCATATCCCAAATATTCTTTTGTTATTGTTAGTTAGCTGTCGTGTGCTCCTTGTCGAGGCAGGGGCTACATAACGAGAACAAAGATACATACAAATTGCCAAACGACGACAGCCTCCGCTCTCTTTTTGTCTTTTGCTAGATGCGAGCGAGCCTCACAGATCCATAGGAGGTCTGCGAGGCTCGCGCTAGCGGGGAGGCTTTGTCGACTAGCGATGCTCGAGCTTGAGCGTCTCGGTAGGCTGGTCGCAGAGCTCAGGTGTACCGAAGTACTGGATAGGGCCAGGGTACACATAGGCTGTCTCTACTGCCCACTCATCGCGCTTGCTGACGAAGTATTGGAAAGGCTTGCCATCGAGGCGCACCAAAGCCTTCTGTATAACGGGCTTCATGGCACCATGGCGACGCTCCATGTTCATCATCATCGTGGTGGGGATACCACCTGCGATCCAGTCCTCTGCAGGGGCAGTGAGGTTTTGCACGGAGCTCATATAGCCCGTTACGCCAGCCCCGATGAGGAAAGCGGCCGTACGCCCGAGGGCATAGCAGTAGTCGGCATCGAAGTTGGAAGGCATAGCGCATCGGCCTTCGTAGCCGAAGAAGTGAGTGAGCGAAGCAAACTTGCCTACGAACTTACCCTCCTTCTTCCATTCAGCGAGCTTGGCACCGACCATCTCGGCAAGGAGCTTCTCGGTCTCGATGAGCGATACCTGCACGTTGCCGTGAGGGTCGCGGTCTAGCGTTAGCTGGCGTGCTACCGTGGTAGGTAGGCTGGCGTAGAGGGCAGAGTTGGTAGATGAGATGTTGGCGATGATATAGTCGCGCTGCTCGGCAGCAGGCACAGCGCGAAACTCCGCCTCGTGGTGAGCGAGGAAGTCGTTGAGCTCAGCTATCAAGGCCTTGAATGCGGGGATGAACTCGATGAGGCCCTCGGGGATGAGTACCGTGCCGAAGTTGTTGCCGTTGGCAGCACGCTTAGCTACGACCTCGGCGATGTAGGTTACCACGTCGTCGAGGGTGAGGTTCTTGGCCTCTATCTCTTCGCTCACGATAGCCACGTTGGGCTGTACCTGTAGAGCGCACTCTAGGGCGATGTGCGAGGCAGAGCGACCCATGAGCTTGATGAAGTGCCAGTACTTGCGTGCAGAGTTGCAGTCGCGCTGTATATTGCCGATCACTTCGCTGTAGACCTTGGTCGCTGTGTCGAAGCCAAACGAGGTCTCGATCTGCTCGTTCTTGAGGTCGCCATCGATCGTCTTGGGGCATCCGATCACTTGCACCTTCTCGCCCTTGGCCTTGTAGTACTCGGCGAGCACGGCCGCGTTGGTATTGGAGTCGTCGCCACCGATGATCACGAGGGCATCGATAGCGAGCTTCTTGATGATCTCAAGCCCCTTGTCGTACTGCTCGACCTCCTCGAGCTTGGTACGGCCCGAGCCGATGATGTCGAAGCCACCCGTATTGCGATATTGGTCGATGAGGTCGGCCGTTAGCTCGATGTAGTTGTGCTTAACGAGGCCGTCGGGGCCCATGAGGAAGCCATACACGCGTCCCTCAGGGTTGATCGCCTTGACACCATCGAAGATACCAGCGATCACGTTGTGCCCACCAGGGGCCTGACCACCAGAGAGGATAACACCCACATTGATGGGCTGAGATGCCTCGGCAGATGCAGCTGCCTCAAACGTCAGCTTGGGTAGACCATACGTATTGGGGAATAGCTCCTGGATCGCGGCCTGATCACTAACGCTCTGGGTAGCGTCTCCGACAACGACCTTCACGGCACCACGTAGGGCCTTGGGGAGCTTGGGGCTGTACTGGCCACGTGCCAGCTGCAATGCACTCTTTTTCATCTTTCCTATTCTAATTTGTTCCTAGCAATTGATTAACTTATTCAGCTATTACGCTACAAATATCGCAATAATTCCCGATATGTGAAAATTAGGCCTCCCTAGACGACCTTATAAACATGCCCAAGCAGATCGACGAAGGCGATCATTCAATGTCGACAAAGGAGGATATTGAATATCGACCGAGGCGATCCTTATAGGAGGAGCCTAGTATCGCCTCCCACGTTGTGAGACCTCTGCTGCTCCTCGATTGATGTTTGGTGGATCAATGGTGTGTAACCTATAAATTGCATCACTGAGCTAGTCAAGGCGAGTAGTCTCTGATCTCAGGGTATCACAGCCGATAGGGCTAGAGCCTAGAGAGGAGAGATAAGCGATGTATATGGGTATGATATAAAGGGTGATATTAAGGACTCAGGCCTCTTGTATAGTGGCGGAGATAGCCTGTGTCATGGCGAGGAGAGTAGGGGGGATTGAGGGTATGAGACGAGATGATATACCTAAATTTGTGGATAGAGATGCCTTATGTTTGGGAGATAATACCTACATTTGCCTATAGGAACAGTAACGCAGGAGTGTGAGTATATCGCTCTCCCCTGAGAGATGAACAAGGTATGGCAAGTGTAGAGAGTCGTGTCGGGACGGTGAGTGCCGTCGGGCATGGAGAGATAACCGTTCGGATACAGCAGATGAGTGCTTGTACGGGGTGTCATGCTCGCGAGTTTTGTTGCTCGACCGACTGTGCCGAACGCTTCATTGTGATACCCACGTCGGACACCAGCTACCGCATAGGCGATAGCGTTGTGATCGAGGGGGAGCATCGCATAGGACGTCTTGCCGTAGTCCTATCATTTGTACTGCCTATCGTGCTCCTCGTCGTGGGTGTCGGAGCTAGCACGCTCTACCTTGGCCTTGACGAGGCCATGGCCGCCCTAGTGGCCATAGGGTGTCTAGGGCTTTATTATTTGGTGCTGTATGCGCTCAATCCTCGTTTGGGGCGTATGATGCAGTTTCGTGTCAAGAAAGCAGATATATCATAAACGGAAACTATGACGACAGTAATTGTATTGGGCCTGCTAGGTGCGCTAGGAGCATTGCTTCTGTTCCTTGTCTCCAAGAAGTTTGAGGTCAAGGAAGATCCGCGTATCGGAGAGGTCGGCGAAGTCCTCCCACAGGCCAATTGTGGAGGATGTGGCTTCCCAGGGTGTGCCGCCTTTGCCCAGGCGTGCGTCAAGAGCGACAATTTGGAAGGGCTATACTGCCCCGTGGGCGGATCGCCCGTGATGGAGAAGGTCTCGTCGATACTCGGCATGGCTACTACGACCTCAGAACCCCTTATCGCTGTAGTGCGCTGCAACGGCACCTGCGAAGCACGACCCCGTACCAATATATATGATGGTGCAGTGAGCTGCAAGGTAGCCGCTACCCTCTACAAGGGCGATACCGACTGTAGCTATGGGTGCCTAGGGCATGGCGACTGCGTCGTGGCGTGCGCCTTTGATGCTATCCACATCAACAAGGAGACCATGCTCCCCGAGGTCGTCGAGGACAAATGTGTAGCCTGTGGTGCCTGCGTCAAGGCCTGCCCCAAGACGATCATCGAGCTACGGAAGAAGGGACCCAAGGGACGCCGTATCTTCGTGAGCTGTGTCAATAAGGATAAGGGAGGAGTGGCGATGAAGGCATGCAAGAGTGCATGTATCGGCTGCTCCAAGTGCCATAAGGAATGCAAGTTTGAGGCCATTACCATGGCTAGCAACCTAAGCTATATCGATCACACCAAGTGCCGTCTGTGCCGCAAGTGCGTGAGCGTATGCCCCACCAATGCGATCCACGAGCTAGGCTTCCCGCCCAAGAAGGAAACCCCTGCCCCAGAGGCTCAGCCCGCCCCCCAGCCAGCAGAGACTGTGGAGACAGCTACCTCCCAACCAACAGAGTAACACCCAATAGTATAGCCATACATTATGCTAAGGACGTTTAGCCTAGGGGGCATTCATCCCCCCGAGAATAAGCTCTCGGCAGGTAAGCCGATCGCCACACTACCCCTACCTCGCGAGGTAACGATACTCCTCGGCCAGCATATCGGTGCGCCTGCCGTCCCTACGGTACAGAAGGGCGATGCCGTCAAGGTAGGTACGGTAATAGCCAAGACTGGAGGCTTCATCAGTGCCAATATCCACTCGAGCGTATCAGGCAAGGTAGTCAAGATCGATGAGGTCTACGATGCCTCGGGCTATAGGCGCCCTGCCATCGTCATCGCTACCGATAGCGAAGATCTCTGGGAGGAGAGCATAGACCGCTCTAGCACGCTAGTGCGTGAGTGCGACCTAGGGCCTCGCGAGATTATCGACCGTATCCTAGCCTGCGGTATCGTAGGCCTCGGAGGGGCTACATTCCCCACGCACGTCAAGCTAACGCCACCGCCAGGGCAGACGGCCGAGACGCTTATCATCAATGCCGTAGAGTGTGAGCCCTATCTGACGAGCGATCACCAGCTAATGATGGAGCATGCCGAGGAGATCCTCGTGGGCTGTACACTGCTGATGAAGGCTATAGGCGTCAAGCGGTGTGTGGTGGGTATCGAGAACAACAAGAAGGATGCTATAGCTCACCTATCGACCCTCGCCAAGGGCTTTACCGGCATAGAAGTGATGCCTCTGAAGGTGCAGTACCCACAGGGGGGTGAGAAGCAGCTCATAGATGCTGTGCTGGGCAAGCAAATCAAGAGCGGAGCCCTGCCTATCTCGGCTGGTGCCGTGGTGCAGAATGTAGGTACTGTCTTCGCTGTCTATGAAGCCGTTCAGAAGAATAAGCCCCTTATCGAGCGTATCGTTACCGTTACGGGCAAGGAGCTAGAGCGCCCCGCCAACTATTTGGCGCGTATCGGTACCCCTCTGTCTGCTCTAATAGATGCTGCCGGCGGACTGCCCGAGACGACGGGCAAGATCATCGGTGGCGGCCCCATGATGGGCAAAGCCCTGCTGAGTGCAGACCTCCCCGTTACCAAGGGAACCTCGGGTATCCTCATCTTGCCTCGACAGGAGAGTGTGCGTCGCCCTATGCGCAACTGTATCCGCTGTGCCAAGTGCGTCAATGTATGCCCCATGGGGCTCAATCCGGCCTTCTTGATGCGCGATGTCCAGTACAAGGACTGGGAGGTGGCCGAGCGTGGCTATATCGTCGACTGTATCGAGTGTGGCTCGTGTAGCTATACCTGCCCCTCGAGCCGTCCGCTACTCGACTACATACGCATAGGCAAGCAGCAGGTAATGGGTATCATCCGATCTCGTAAAGCATAGTATATGGAAAGACTTATCATATCTCCCTCGCCACATATCCATAGTGGCGACTCGGTCGAGCGCAATATGTATGCGGTGATCATCGCTTTGATGCCTGCTGTACTCGTGTCGCTAGCGCAGTTTGGGCTAGGGGCTCTCGTTGTACTGGCTGTCTCTATCGGGGTGTGTGCCATAGCAGAGTGGGCTATCGTCAAGTATCTCTACAAGGGAGCCTTTACCCTACGTGATGGCTCTGCTATCCTCACAGGGCTATTGCTGGCGATGAACTTGCCGAGCAATCTCCCCTGCTGGATCGTAGCCATAGGAGCTATTGTGGCTATAGGTGTGGGCAAGATGAGCTTCGGTGGTCTAGGAGGCAACATCTTCAACCCCGCTCTCGTGGGGCGTGTCTTCCTACTGATTGCTTACCCTGCGCAGATGACCATGTGGCCCGAGACAGGGCAGCTGACCAGTTATACCGATGCCACGACTAGTGCCACGCCTCTTGGCATCATGAAGGGGGTGATGACTTCCTCGCCTGGAGCGTCTCTAGATCAGCTTCCTAGCGACCTCGACCTCCTGCTGGGGCTCAACGGTGGCTCGCTTGGAGAGATCAGTGTCGTAGCGCTACTGCTGGGGCTAGCATACCTGCTCTATCGTCGTGTGATCACTTGGCATATTCCTATATCAGTGCTAGGGGCAGCCTTCCTCTTCGGGGGGCTAATGTGGGTGATCAATCCTGAGCTCTATCCTACACCATGGTTTCATCTGTGCACGGGAGGGATGATGCTCGGTGCTATCTTCATGGCTACCGACTACGTTACTAGCCCTATGAGCAAGAGTGGACAACTACTCTATGGCGCACTAATAGGCCTCCTAACGGTGATCATACGCCTCTGGGGAGCATACCCCGAGGGCATGAGCTTCGCTATTCTGATCATGAACGGCTTTACTCCGCTCATCAATACATACCTCAGACCCAAATATTTTGGAGGGAAATAGACTATGAAGAAGCTATCATCTACACTCCCCAACATGCTACTATCGCTCACGGTGATATGTATCGTGGTGTCGGCCATCTTGGCGTACCTCAACCACATGACCGAGGAGCCCATACGTGTGGCCCAAGTCAAGGCCAAGGTAGAGGCTATCAGTGCTGTAACGCCCAAGTTTGACAACAACCCCTACGAAGAGCAGTTTCGCGTACTTCCCCAGGGGGAGGCCGACTCGCTCACGGTCTATCCTGCTAAGCAGGGCGATAAGCTCGTGGGCTATGCTATAGAGACGTATACCAAGAGTGGCTTTAGTGGATTGATCACGCTCATGATGGGTATTGATGCCGAGGGCAAGCTCGTAGACTTCTCCGTACTACAGATCGCAGAGACCCCAGGGCTAGGCTCCAAGATCCCCGAGTGGTACCATGCTCCAGCCTCTGCCGCTGGCCTTATCCGCGATATGCGTGGTGTAGATCTGCGAGCAGAGTACCCGCTCAAGGTATCCAAGGACGGGGGCAAGGTCGATGCCATCACAGCTGCCACTATCAGTAGCCGTGCTTTCCTTGATGCCATCAATCGCGGCTACCAAGCCTCACAGACTATCTCACCCAACTAACATAGTACTAGGCAATGAAACCACTAGATATTATCCGCAATGGCATCATTACCGAGAACCCGACCTTCGTCCTACTTCTCGGTATGTGTCCGACGCTTGCTACTACTAGCTCGGCCATGAATGGCTTGGCGATGGGCTTGGCGACTACCTTCGTGCTGATCTGTGCCAATACTGTTATCTCTCTGCTCAAGAGTCTCATCCCCGATGCTGTGCGCATACCTGCCTACATCGTGGTGATAGCTGGCTTCGTAACGGTAGTGCAGATGCTGATGCAGGCCTATCTACCAGGGCTGTATGCTAGTCTGGGGCTATTCATCCCACTGATCGTGGTTAACTGCATCGTGCTGGGGCGTGCAGAGGCTGTCGCTGCCAAGTATGGTGTTGGGCATTCGGCACTTGATGGCGTTGGCATTGGGCTAGGCTTCACGTTGTCGCTTACGGTGCTGGGCATGGTGCGCGAGTTCTTTGGTACGGGCAAGCTCTTCGACTCGCTCCGTGTGTTTCCCGAGGAGTTTGGCGCCCTTACATTCATCTTGGCCCCTGGTGCCTTCATCGTGCTGGGCTATCTGATAGCGCTGATCAATATGAAGAAGAACAAGTAACCCTATTAGACTACGACAATGGAGCATTACCTCATTATATTCGTTGCGGCGGTCTTCGTCAATAACGTCGTTCTGTCGCAGTTCCTCGGGATCTGCCCCTTCCTTGGCGTGTCCAAGAAGGTAGATACATCGGCTGGTATGGGAGCTGCCGTTACCTTCGTACTGACTATCGCTACGATCGTAACCTTCCTCATACAGAAGTATGTTCTTGATGCCTTCGATATGGGCTATATGCAGACCATCACGTTCATTCTCGTGATAGCTGCACTAGTGCAGATGGTGGAGATTATCCTCAAGAAGGTATCGCCTGCCCTGTATCAAGCCCTCGGCGTATTTCTCCCACTGATCACGACCAACTGCTGTGTGCTAGGGGTGGCGATCATGGTGATACAAAAGGAGTTCAATCTCCTAGAGAGCATCGTCTACGCTATCTCTACAGCTCTAGGCTTCACGCTCGCTATGGTCGTCTTTGCAGGCATTAGAGAGCAGCTCGACCGCACAGAGCTACCTGTAGCTATGCGTGGCATACCGATAGCTCTTATCTCGGCAGGTATATTGGCCATGGCATTCATGGGCTTTAGCGGTATCGTTAGCCTCTAGACTTCTCAGCTAGGCCTACCTCGGGGGCTGTGTCGTACATTCTTCTACGGCACAGCCCCTTGTTCGTTTGTCGACCTGCCTCGATGGTGAGCGTAATGCTAGCTAGGGGGAGGCTTGCCTCGATCGATGCTGGAGGGGTGCTAGGGCCGATATTGAATGATCGCTGTGGTCGATATTCAATCTTCGCCTCGATCGATATTGAATGTTGATCTTCGTCGATGTCGAGCACTCGCCTTGGGCAGTCGATGAGCTCGAGTATCGTGATACATATTAGGCGAAGAATGTTTACTTTTGTGTAGCACTAAGCTCTAGAGATGAGCACGGATGCATATGTTTTCTTACAAGCTATTGAGTATGACGCTAGATCGCAAGTTTACGGGCATGGGTGTGGCCCTTGTTACCCCCTTCGATGCCGATGGGCACATCGACTATGCCAGCCTAGAGAAGCTCCTCGAGCATCAAGTACAGGGAGAGGCCGACTTCATCGTCGTGCATGGTACGACGGGAGAGTCTCCGTGCCTAACTCGCGATGAGCGCAATCGCGTAACGCGCTTTGTCGTGAACTATATTGCGGGGCGTATTCCCATAGTCGTAGGGCTTGGAGGCAATGACACCCTAGAGCTAGGCGAACGCTTTCGAGCTATGGAGACCGAGGGTATCTCTGGTGTGCTGTCGGTGGTACCCTACTACAATAAGCCTACGCAGGAGGGGCTTTATCGCCACTTCTGTCACCTAGCCGAGTGCTCTCCTCTGCCCATTATCTTGTACAATGTCCCTGGGCGTGTCGGTGTCAATATGATGCCCGAGACAGTCGCACGCCTAGCTCAGGAACATGACAATATCATTGGCATCAAGGAGGCGTCGGGCTTCGTAGCCCAAGCCGAGCAGGTGGTACGCCTCGTGGGGCGTAGAGACTTCGTAGTGCTCTCGGGCGATGACAATATCTCTATCGACTTTATCCGCAATGGTGCCTATGGCGTGATCTCTGTGATAGGCAATGCTTATCCAGCCCTATTCCGTCGCCTCATTCACCTCAGCCTAGAGGGGCGACACCACGAGGCCGAGATGATACAGATACAGCTTAGGGAGATGAATACACAGCTCTTTGCCAATGGCAACCCGAGTGGCATTAAGGCTCTGCTATATCAGATGGGCATTATCGAGCACAATGCTCTGCGCCTACCCCTAGTGCCCGTCTCTAGCGAGGTATATCAGGCTTTGGCCGATGCCCGCCATACGATAGATGCCTATATCCGCCACGAGCACCCCGACCTTACCTAGTATCTGCCCATAGGATGCTGTGTAGGGCGAGGAGTTAGCCTAGAGCTGAGACTCATGCTCCTAGGGCAGGGGAGTGTAGTAGGTAGATGTGTGGAGATTGATTACCTTTGTGCTAGTATTAGTAACACTCAATTAGATAGTATGACACAACCAACTCTAGTAGTGCTCGCGGCAGGTATGGGTAGCCGCTATGGAGGTCTGAAACAACTCGATGGCTTGGGCCCCTCGGGCGAGACGATCATGGACTATTCGATCTACGATGCCATTCGCGCAGGCTTTGGTAAGGTAGTATTCATTATCCGTGGGATCTTCGAGCAGGAGTTTCGTGAGAAGGTGCTGAGCAAGTACGAGGGCCGTATTCCCGTGGAGGTCGTCTTCCAGGAGATGGACAAGCTCCCCGCAGGCTTCTCTGTACCAGAGGGGCGCGAGAAGCCTTGGGGCACCAACCACGCTGTGATGATGGCTGCCGAGGTGGTGCGTGAGCCCTTTGCCGTGATCAATGCTGACGACTTCTATGGGCGCGACAGCTTCGCTGTACTAGCTGCTAAGCTACGCGCGTTGGCAGGCTCTGAGGGCAAGTACTGCATGGTAGGCTATCGTGTCGGCAATACCCTTAGCGAGAGCGGTAGCGTAGCGCGTGGCGTCTGCCAGGTCGATGAGCACAAGATGCTCACCGGAGTCGTGGAGCGCACTGCTATCATACGCGATGCCGAGGGTCGGATCGTCTTCACCGACGAGCATGGCGTAGAGCAGACTCTCGAGGAAAACACGCCTGTGTCGATGAATATGTGGGGATTTACGCCCGAGTATTTCTGCTACTCTGAGCAGAGCTTCGAGGCTTTCTTGCGTGCCAACGAAGGCAACCTCAAAGCTGAGTATTACATCCCCCTAGTGGTCAATCAACTGGTAGAGCAGGGCAAGGCCACGTGCGAAGTGCTTGACACGACAGCACGTTGGTTCGGTGTAACCTATGCTGCAGACCGCCCCGAGGTGGTAGCGAAGCTCAATGACCTCGTAGCTGCTGGTGAGTACCCAAGCAAACTATTCTAACCAAGCAATAATCATCTCTTTATGAAACTAATCCAATCTCTAGGTGCACTCTGCCTCACTAGCCTATTCATAGGCTGTGCTGGCGATAAGAAGACCGATGCCCCTGCAGTGGTGCCAGCTATCGACCTTACGGCGATGGACACCACGGTAAACCCTGTTGAGGACTTCTACCACTACGTCAATGGTGGCTGGATGAAGGCCAACCCTCTGCCTCCTGCGTATAGCCGATATGGCTCGTTCGACATTCTGCGCGATAGCTCCAAAAATCAGCTTCACACCATCGTCGATGAGCTAGGGGCGAGCAAACCTGCCAAGGGTACCAACGAGTATCGTGTGGCCACGCTCTATGCTCAGGCCATGGATAGCACTACGCGCAATCAGTTAGGTGCCGAGCCCATCAAGCCCTATCTGCGTGAGGTAGAGGCTCTCGCGGACAAGGCCCAAGTGCTCACCTATGCCGCCAAGCAGGACCAAGAGTATGGCTCTAGCACACTCTTTGGCTCCTACGTCTTTACCGATGCCAAGAATAGCAATCTCAACGTCTTCCACCTACATCAGACAGGTCTAGCTCTAGGGCCACGCGACTACTATCTCGAGGACAATGAGTCGATGAAGGCTATACGCGATGGCTACATCGCCTATCTAGAGAAGATAGCAGGCCTAGCAGGCTATCCTGAGGCTGATGCCAAGCGTATAGCGACCAACACGCTCAAGCTAGAGACAGAGCTAGCTAAGATCTCCTACTCACAGACCGAGCTCCGTGATGTGCCTCGCAACTACAACATGGTCAAGATCGCTGACTTCGCCAAGCAGTACAAGGGCTTCGACTGGGAGGGCTACTTCAAGGCACGTGGCTTAGCTCTTGATACGGCCAACTTTGGTCAGCTGGAGTTCTTCAAGGCTTACGATGGTTGGTTTGCTCAGGTCAAGCTCGATGAGCTCAAGGACTACCTCCTAGCAAGTGTTATCCAGGGCTCTGCTACATCGCTTAGCGACGACTTCGTAGCAGCACATTTCGATCTTCATGGTCGCCTCATCAGTGGTCAGAAAGAACAGAAACCCCGCTGGGAACGCTCGCTTGGTGTCGTGGAGGGTGTCCTCGGTGAGGCTCTTAGCGAGGTGTACGTCAAGAAGCACTTCAGCCCCAAGGCCAAGGAACGTATGATAGAGCTAGTGAGCAATCTACAGAAGGCCCTAGGCCAGCGAGTAGAGAAGCTCGACTGGATGAGTGCCGAGACCAAGGCCAAGGCTCTAGAGAAGCTCAATGGCTTTGTAGTCAAGATAGGCTATCCAGATAAGTGGAAGGACTACAGCAGCCTCGACATCGATGCTGGCAAGACCTACTTTGAGAACCTGATGGGTGCCATGCGTTTCGCTCAGGCCGACAACCTCAAGGATCTAGGCAAGCCCGTAGACCGTACTAAATGGCTCATGAATGCCCACGAGGTGAATGCCTACTACATGCCTACGACCAACGAGATCTGCTTCCCTGCTGGTATCCTACAGCCTCCATTCTTCAATGTGGATGCCGATGATGCTGTCAACTATGGAGCCATCGGGGTGGTGATCGGGCACGAGATGACCCACGGCTTCGATGATCAGGGCTCCAACTTTGACGTTCATGGCAATATGGTCAACTGGTGGACAGAGGATGATGCCAATAAGTTTGCTGCCTCTACGACTCGTCTCGTGGCTCAGTTTGCCACCAACGAAGTAGCTCCTGGTGTGTATGCCGATGGAGCTCTGACGCTGGGTGAGAACATCGCCGACCAGGGTGGTCTGGCTGTGGCATTCGATGCCCTCAGGCTAGCTCAGGCTGGCAAGGAGGTCGCAGAGAAGATCGATGGCTTCACTCCTGCACAGCGTTTCTTCATCGCTTATGCTCGCCTGTGGGGACAGAATATCAGCGAACAGGAGATACTCCGCCTCACCAAGATCGATCCCCATAGCCTTGGACGCCTACGCGTCAATCAGGCACTCAAGAACATTGATGCCTTCCACGAGGCCTTTGGTACCAAGCCAGGCAATGCCATGTATCTAGCTCCCGAGGAGCGCATTGTGGTGTGGTAGGCTAGCCGACCATCGTCCACGATAGATAGCACGAGGTCGCCCCGTCCCGATGACGAGGCGACCTCGTGGCTTTGGTGCTGTCGCCTTTTTTGGATAACTTTGGGGGAATTTTGACTCAACAACCCAAATAGTAAGCAATATAACAAGACTATAGCGTGAAACGATTGGAGCAACTCAAAGGCCTGATGAGCTGGAACCGCTGGGGGCTAAGCCTAGCCATCCTCTTGGCGTTCTTTGTGGTGTCGTTGGTGTACTTCGCACCTGCTGTACTCGAGGGCAAGGATATATTCCAGCCCGACGTAGCTGGAGCTAGCGGTACGGCGCAGGATGTACGCGACTATCACCAAGCCACAGGTGAGACCTCGTACTGGACCAATAGCCTCTTTGGAGGCATGCCCATGTATCAGATCTCTCCTAGCTATCCCTCTCTGGGTATTATGAAGGGGCTACAAGACCTGCTGACGCTACAGTGGCCTCTCAACCTCCTACCGAGCTATAGCTGGCTGTTGTTCGCCATGCTTGTCGGCTTCTTCATCTTCATGCGTAGCTTAGCGGTAGGGCGTTTGGCTTCGGCCCTAGGAGCCGTGATGTGGACTTTCTCGAGCTACTTCGTCATCCTCATAGTCGCTGGACATATTTGGAAGCTTACGGTGCTGGCCTTCATCCCACCGACTATAGCTGGTATCATCTATATCTTTCGTGGGCAATACCTCCGTGGTGGTATAGTTACTACTTTCTTCGCTGCGCTACAGCTGATGAGCAACCACGTGCAGATGAGCTACTACTTCGCTTTCGTCATCCTCTTCCTCGTTATCGGGTATGTGGTAGAGGCGATACGTGCTGGGCAGTGGAGGCACCTCGGCCTCTCTATCGGCACTACTGCTCTATCGGCCATTCTGTCTATCGCTATCAATGGTTCCAATCTCTACCATACCTACGAGTATACACAGGAGACGATGCGTGGAGGCTCTGCCCTCTCTACCTCTGCTACAGGCGGAGGGCTCGACAAGGAGTATATCACCGCCTGGAGCTATGGCAAAGGGGAGACACTAACCCTACTCATCCCCAATGTCTATGGAGGAGCCACGGGCTACCTAGGTGAGGATGCCAAGGCTCTCGAAGGAGTAGATCCGCAGCTACGTAATGCTGTCGGGCAGATGAACCACTACTGGGGAGACCAGCCCTTCACGGCAGGGCCCGTGTATGTGGGAGCATTCGTGCTCTTCCTCTTCATACTCGGGTTATTCGTGGTACGTGGCCCGATCAAATGGGCCCTTCTCGCTGCTACTATCCTCTCTGTCGGGCTCAGCTGGGGGCACAATATGATGTGGCTTACAGATCTCTTTATCGACCACTTTCCGCTATACAACAAATTCCGCACCGTGTCGTCTATCTTGGTCATTGCCGAGTTTACGATCCCGGTGCTCGCAGTACTTGCCTTAGTAGAGTTCCTGCGCGACCCACAGCGTGTGGTGCGTATGCGTGCAGCTCTCTGGACGAGTCTGTCGTTTACGTTAGGGCTGTCTGCACTCATCGCCCTTGTGCCCAATACTTTCTTCTCCCTACTTAGCTCGCAGGAGATGGAGATGTTTCGTCCTCACCTCACCAACCCCGAGGCGCAGATGATCCTCTCTGCCCTCAAGGAGGTACGAGCCAGTATCATCTCGGCCGATGCATGGCGTAGTGTGCTGGTGATCGCTTTGTCGCTAGCTCTATGCTATCTCTATCTACGCGGTACACTACGCAGGACTCATGTACTGCTGGGACTGATCGCTATTACCCTCATCGACCTATGGCAGGTCGATAAGCGTTACCTTAGCGACAAGGATTTCATCGACACCTCGCTGATAGCCCTACAGGCAACACCTGTGTCGGAGGTTGATAAGCTCATTGCCCAAGACCAAGATCTGCACTACCGTGTGTACAACACCTCAGTATCTCCATTCAACGATGCTACGACGAGCTACATGCACCGCTCTATCGGGGGCTATCATGCTGCCAAGCTGGCTCGCTACCAAGACCTCATAGAGCAGCAGATCAGTAAGGGCAATCGTGGTGTGCTCAACATGCTCGATACTCGCTACATCATAGGCCTAACAGAGGATAATAAGCTCACCTATGCACGCAACGACGAGGCTCTTGGGGCAGCTTGGCTGATCGACCTCGATCGCGTCAAGGAGGTAGCTACACCTACGGAGGAGATGCTGACCTTGGGAGAGATAGACCTCGCTAGCCAGGCTGTAGTGATGCAAGATCAGGGGCTAGCCCTTGGTGCTACCTCAGACCTCCCTTCCGATAGCCTCTACAAGCGTACGGCCGAGGTGCAGCTTATCGACTACACGCCCAATAGGGTCAAGTATGAGGTCGATACCGATAAGCCTCGCCTGCTGGTGATGTCGGAGATTTATTATCCCCATGGCTGGCACTTGAGCATAGATGGCCAGCCTGCCGAGATCAAGCGCGCCAACTACGTACTACGAGCCACCCCTATCCCCGCTGGCAAGCATGTCGTAGAGCTACACTTCGACCCCAAGAGCGTCTATACCACCGAAGCAATCGCTTGGATAGCGCAGGGCATCTTGGCTCTAGCCGTGCTTTGGCTCCTATGGCGCAGTTATGAAGACCGAACTCAAAAACAAGCAATAGATAAGTAAATGAAGAAGATCCATCAAGTATTTCGATCTCTCGCCCTCGTGGGTGTAGTGGCCTTCGCCCTATCGGGATGCGGTGCCAAGTTCAAGCCCCTTACCTCCAAGCAGGTCAGTGCAGAGCCCGATCCGCTGGCTGTGGTCGCCGAGCAAGTACCTGCTCGTGTGCGCATAGCATTCCCACCCAAGAGCTTCCCCAAGCGAGCTACCCTGCGTATCACACCCGTGCTACGCTATCCAGGAGGTGAGAAGTGGGGACAGTCGGTATCTTATCAGGGCGACAAAGTCCTTGGCAACGAGACGGTAGTTGGCTACGACCGGGGAGCCAATGTGGAGTTCAGCGTTCGCATACCCTATACCGATGCGATGCAGCGTAGTGAGCTCTATCTCACCTTCGATGCTCGTGTAGGCTCCAAGAAGGTCAACCTCCCTGACCTCAAGGTGGCTAATGGTGTCATCAATACAGAGACCCTAGCTACCGTTGGTGGCATTATGCCGGCAGTAGCCCCTCATGGCTTCGAGCGCATTATCAAGCAGGCCTACGATGCCGATATCATGTTTCAGATACAGCAGGCCAACGTACGTGGTAGTGAGATCAACAAAGAGGAGGTAGAGGAGTGGCGCTATATCGTACAGAATGCTGAGGAGACCCCCAACCAAAAGGTGGGTGTGGAGGTGCAGTCGTACGCCTCACCCGATGGAGGTGCCAAGCTCAACGAGCGTCTGAGCCAAGACCGCGAACGCAACACGACGAGTAGTCTCAAGCGAGAGTTTCGCAAGCAAGATCTAGGTGGTGTAGCTATCGATGCCCACTATACAGCCCAAGACTGGGAGGGCTTTCGTACGCTAGTGGAGCAGAGCGACCTTCCCGACAAGGAGCTCGTACTTCGTGTCCTGTCCATGTACCCCGATCCGGAGCAGCGCGAGCGTGAGATCAAGAACATCTCGGCCGTCTTTCGTCAGCTGGCCGATGAAGTACTGCCCAAGCTACGTCGCTCGCGCCTGATCGCCAACGTCGAGATCATAGGCAAGAGCGATGAGGAGCTACTAGAGTGGATAGAGAAGGCCCCTGGCTACCTAACCATCGAGGAGCTACTCTATGCGGCTACACTAGCCCCATCGACTCAGGAGAAGTTTAAGATCCTACAGGTAGTAAACCAAAAGTATCCCAAGGACTATCGCTCGGTCAACAACATCGGTGCTATCCTCTTCGCTCAAGGCAACATCGAACAGGCCGAGCAATGGTTTGCTCAGGCGGCTAAGCGTTCGGACAATCCCGTGACGAAGATGAACCAAGGCCTTATCGCTCTGCACAAAGGACAGACCGATGCCGCTACTACACTTATCGCCTCTGGCACCAACCTCCCCGAGCTAGGGCAAGCCCTTGGCTACCTCTATCTCAAGCAAGGCGACTACGCCAAGGCCGAGACTGCCTTTGGTGAGACGATCAGTGAGAATGCAGCCGTAGCTCAGATACTGAGTGGCAACTATGCCAAGGCTCTACAGACGCTCCAGGCGATAGCATTCCCTACAGCCAAGGCCTACATCCTGCGCGGTATCGTGGCTGCACGCACCAACGATGCACAGGGCGTAGCAGATGCACTCAAGCAGGCTGCCAAGATCGACCGCACGAGCCTCTATAGCGTGGTGGACAACTTGGAGTTTGCCAAGTATCTCGATCATCCTGAGATTGCTCAGCTACTCTCTAGCCTAGTGGCAGGCCTTTAGTTCGCCCCATATATCACCGATAGTACCAGCTCACGAGCCTAGGCCGTGGGCTGGTGCTTTTGTCTATCCCCTGGTACTTTCATTCCCCAAATAGCCCTTGATGATAGGGTTTGACCGAGATTGCCTAGACGGACCGAAGTGGCTATATTTGTCGAGAACAAAAGGTATAAGTATATTGCGAAAGATGAAGAAAACAACTCTATCCTCAGCTCAGATTGCCGACACTCGTCCCCACTATGAGGCACTTAATGGATTGCGTGGTATAGCCGCCATGGTGGTAGTATGGTACCATATATTCGAGGGGTTTGCGACGAGTCCACTCGACCAGATCGTCAATCACGGCTACCTCGCAGTAGACTTCTTCTTCTTGCTTTCGGGCTTCGTCATCGGCTATGCCTACGATGAGAGATGGAGCAAGATGACCTTGAGGCAGTTTGCTTGGCGTCGCTTCGTACGGCTACACCCCATGGTGGTACTCGGAGCAGTCTTAGGTGGGTCAATGTTTTACACTCAGGGATGCGATTGGTGGGAAGTCTCTGCCGTCAGCCTCTCTGCCCTTCTCGGGGCTTGCTTGCTCAATGCTTTCCTTATCCCAGCCACACCCAGTACGGAGATCAGAGGTATAGGGGAGATGTATCCTCTCAATGGTCCCAGCTGGTCGCTCTTCTTTGAGTATGTGGCGTATGGCGCATATGCACTTGGGCTACGACATCTGCCTAGGCTAGGGTTGCTTTTGGTCGCGATACTTTCCCTCGGTGGTCTATGTTGGTTTGTGTTTGGTGTGGGGACAGGTAGCATCGGTATAGGGTGGACGATGAGGGATAATGGACTCCTCGGTGGGCTGCTACGTGCTTTATTCTCTTTCTCTGCAGGCCTCTTGCTGTTTCGTTCGGCGAGGCCCAAGCGTTGCCGAGGAGGATTTGTGATTGGAGCCATTGCTATTGTTGCCCTCTGTGCCATGCCACGCCTAGGAGGGGAGAGTGACAGGTGGCTCAATGGTATATATGAGCTACTCTGTATTGGGGTTATTTTCCCCCTAGTGGTCTATTGGGGAGCATCTACGTCTAGCCCTGCTGGGGCTACGACTAGGCTGTATCGCTTCCTCGGGGATATTTCCTACCCACTGTATATCGTCCATTATCCGTTTGTCTACCTGTATATAGCGTGGGTCAAGAACAATGACCTGACGTTCGTGCAGTCGTTACCTGGTGCTCTGTCTCTCTTCTT
Source organism: Porphyromonas sp. (assembly GCA_041854325.1). Classification (GTDB taxonomy): domain Bacteria; phylum Bacteroidota; class Bacteroidia; order Bacteroidales; family Porphyromonadaceae; genus Porphyromonas. The sequence continues at coordinate 264 of JBHACB010000087.1, read as the reverse complement.
CGGATCCATAGGGCTCGCCTACCTGCTACTCAAGGTCTACGATGAGCCGATCCGCTCGCTCCTCGGCAAGAGAGGAGGCAGAGCATAAGGGAGCTGTGATCCTCTAGATGCTTAGTAGCCACTTGTCCGTTCGCTAGGTAGGAAGCTGATCGATGGAGCTACGATGAGGCTGGAGCTATGCTGCTGGTCGCGAAACGTATCGCTCGTATCGTAGCCTAGATTGAGGCGATAGAGCAGGCTCCGATCGCTCGAGAGGGGACCGGT
>JBHACB010000086.1:0-5280 GCA_041854325.1 Porphyromonas sp. | reverse complement strand
GCAGGCACCTTGGATAGCGACTGCGAGATGAAGATATGGATCTCGGGGACGCCTGCACCTCTAGTCAAGGAGTTTGGGCGCAAGGTCAATATCAAAGGTATCCAGCAGACCCTCGCCCACTTCATCCTCGGCAGCTAGGGAGTCTGCTCTCGTCAGGGCCTAGGGAGGGTGCTATCTCGCCCCCCTAGGGCATCTGTGCCAGACACCCTAGGGCGGACTTGGCATTGCTTCGTAGTGTGAGGGCGAATAACTCGTTGGGCATTTGTAGCTATCTTTGCAGGGGGTGGAGACGAACGCGCCCCATACGGCCAGAGGGCTCGCACGTGCAGGGGCCTCGATAGTGGCAAGCTAGGATATTAGGTTCGTTGTCAAATCTTATATTACATCATATGGGAATTTTTGATGCCCTACTGGGCAATGCTACAGAAGTGGATCTTGGTCAGCTCCGTGATGAGTTTGCCCCTATCCTCGTCCCCAACGAGGAGCTCATCTGCGCCTATCAGCTACTGCGAGACAAATGGGTGTTTACCAGCAAACGCCTGATCATGCTCAACGTCCAGGGGCTTACGGGCAGCAAGCGCGAGTATCACTCCATACCCTACAAGTCGATCACCCACTTCTCCATAGAGACGGCAGGCACCTTGGATAGCGACTGCGAGATGAAGATATGGATCTCGGGGACGCCTGCACCTCTAGTCAAGGAGTTTGGGCGCAAGGTCAATATCAAAGGTATCCAGCAGACCCTCGCCCATTTCATCCTCGGTAGCTAGGGTGTCTGCTCTCGGCAGAGCCTAGGGCGGGTGCGATCTCGCCCCCCTAGGGTGTCTAGTACGGATGCCCTAGGGCGGACGGGCGTTAGCCCTAGGGCGGGCGCCTCGTTCACCCTAGGGGAGCCGTTGGCAAGGGCTAGCAGGCCTGTTAGCTCCGCTCGAGAGTGAGAGTAGCAGAGGGGATACAGACCTCCTAAGCTAGCTCGTGGAGGAGGGGGCGAGAGGCTGTTGGCACAATTATGTGTACCTTTGGTTCTGTATTCAGAGACGATGCTCTTATGAAAGGAATAGTATTAGCAGGAGGCTCGGGGACACGCCTCTACCCGATGACTAGGGGGATCAGCAAACAGCTCCTCCCCATCTACGACAAGCCGATGGTGTACTACCCACTCTCGGTACTGATGCTCGCTGGCATACGCGAGGTATTGATCATCTCCACGCCTAGCGACTTGCCTAGCTTTCGGCGCATGCTGGGTGACGGCTCGGACTATGGCATTCGGCTAGAGTACGCCGAGCAGCCATCGCCCGATGGCTTGGCGCAGGCCTTCATCATCGGGGCAGATTTCGTCGGGGACGATAGCGTCTGCCTCGTACTAGGCGACAATATATTCTACGGCATGGGCTTCTCAGCGATGCTTACCGAGGCGGTACGTAGGGCTGAGGACGAGGACAGGGCTACGGTCTTCGGCTACTGGGTTCACGATCCCGAGCGGTATGGGGTGGCCGAGTTCGATGCTCAGGGGCGTTGCCTCTCGATCGAGGAGAAGCCCAGTGCACCACGCTCTCACTATGCCGTCGTGGGGCTGTACTTCTACCCCAATAGCGTGCTAGAGGTAGCTCGTGGCGTACGCCCCTCGGCACGAGGCGAGCTAGAGATCACCTCGGTCAATCAGGTCTTCCTAGAGCGCGATGAGCTGAGCGTCATCCCCCTAGGGCGAGGCTTCGCTTGGCTCGACACAGGCACGCACGAGTCTCTGAGCGAGGCCTCTACCTTCATCGAGGTGATCGAGAAGCGTCAGGGCCTCAAGGTGGCATGTCTCGAGGAGATCGCCTACCGCCGTGGCTGGATAGATGCCGACAGGCTACGTACACTAGCCCAGCCTATGGCTAGGAACCAATATGGGCAGTACCTACTGCGCCTACTAGAGGGCTAGAGCCATGCACATAGTACCTACAGGCCTAGAGGGCGTAGTGATCATAGAGCCACGTATCGTGGGCGATGCGCGTGGCTACTTCATGGAGGCCTACGTGGCGCACGCCTGGGGCGAGGTATGCCCTGCGCCCTTCGTACAGGAGAACGAGAGCCACTCGGTGCGTGGCGTAGTGCGTGGGCTACACTTCCAGAGGGCACCTCATGCACAGGGCAAGCTAGTACGTGTGGTGCGTGGACGCGTCCTCGATGTGGCTGTAGATATTCGGGTGGGGTCGCCTACCTTCGGCCAGCACGTGGCCGTGGAGCTGAGCGAAGACAACCACCGTCAGCTCTTCGTCCCCCGAGGCTTTGCCCACGGCTTCAGCGTCTTGTCGCCCGAGGCGACTTTCCTCTACAAGTGCGATGCCTACTATGCCCCCGAGAGCGAGGGCTCTGTAGCGTGGGACGACCCACAGCTAGCCATCGACTGGGGTGTACCACACCACGAGGTCGTCCTATCGGCCAAGGATAGGCTGGCGCGTCCGCTGGCCGAGCAGACACATCTATTCGACTACAGCGATCCCCTATACTAAGGCAAGGCAATGAACATACTCATCACAGGAGCTGGCGGACAGCTAGGGCGCGAGCTGGCTACCCTAGCTCCTGCACTATCGGGGCATACACTACACTTCACCGATGTGGAGGAGCTCGACCTCACCGCTCCCGAGGACTCAGCTAGATACATACGCGCGCACGCCATAGACCTAGTGATCAACTGCGCAGCCTACACGGCTGTAGACAGAGCCGAGGACGATGAAGCCACGGCCATGGCACTCAATGCCGTAGCCGTGGCGCGCCTAGCGCAGGCCTGCCGAGAACAGGGGGCTTGCCTAATACACGTCTCGACCGACTACGTCTTTGACGGGCAGGCACACACGCCCCTATCCGAGGCCGTGCCTCCGCACCCTAGGAGCGTCTACGGACGCACCAAGCTACAGGGCGAGCAGGCGATCATGGCCTCGGGCTGTAGCTACATCATCATACGTACCTCGTGGCTCTACTCGCCCCATGGGACCAACTTCGTCAAGACCATGCTCCGCCTCATGGCCGAGCGCGCCAGCCTGCGTGTCGTCTACGACCAGATAGGCACGCCCACCTATGCCCTAGGCCTAGCAGGCCTCATCGTGCATATCATCAAGACCGACCAGCTCGACAAGACTGGCCTCTACCACTACAGCGACGAGGGCGTGGCCTCGTGGTACGACTTCGCTGTAGAGATAGCACGCCTCGGGGGCTATAGCTGTAGCATCAGCCCCTGCCTCAGCCACGAGTACCCCACCCGAGCCATGCGCCCCCACTACTCTGTACTCGACAAGGAGCATGTACGGCAGACCTTCGGCATCACTATCCCCCACTGGCGTAGCCAGCTGGTGCGTTGCCTAGAGCGTATGGAGCACCAACCTACCAACCAATAACGGACAATGAGCTACTCAAAGACTATCATCATCACGGGCGGAGCAGGCTTCATAGGCTCGCACGTCGTGCGCCTACTGGCTACCAAATATCCTAGCTACCGCATCGTCTGCCTCGACAAGCTCACCTATGCGGGCAACCTAGCCAACCTAGCCGACGTGGCCTCCCTGCCCAACTACTGCATGGAGCGTGCCGACATCTGCGACTACGAGGCCATGCAGCGCATCATAGCCCACTACGAGGCCGACACCATCGTACACCTAGCCGCCGAGAGCCACGTAGACCGTAGCATTAGGGATCCCTTCACCTTTGCTCAGACCAACGTCATGGGTACCCTATCGCTCCTACAGGCCGCCCGTGTGGTGTGGGAGGCACAGCCCGAGCGATACGCTGGCAAGCTCTTCTATCACATCTCCACCGACGAGGTCTATGGCTCGCTAGAGCTGGGTGGGGGCTTCTTCACCGAAGCGACCAAGTACGACCCCCACAGCCCCTACTCAGCGAGCAAGGCCTCGAGCGACCACTTCGTACGGGCCTACCACGACACCTATGGCATGCCCACTATCGTTACCAACTGCTCCAACAACTACGGCCCCTATCAGTTCCCCGAGAAGCTCATCCCCCTATTCATCAACAACATCTGCCTCGGCAAGCCGCTCCCTGTCTATGGCCGTGGAGAGAACGTGCGCGACTGGCTCTACGTCGAGGACCACGCCGACGCTATCGACACCATCCTCCACCATGGCCGTGTGGGCGATACCTACAACATCGGGGGGCACAACGAGTGGCGCAACATAGACCTCATACACCTGCTCATCCGCACCGTCGATCGCCTACTAGGGCACCCCGAGGGGCATTCGCTCCACCTGATCACCTATGTCGCCGACCGCGCTGGGCACGACCTCCGCTACGCTATCGATGCCACCAAGCTGTACGAGGAGCTGGGCTGGAGACCCTCACTACAGTTCGAGCAGGGTATAGAGAAGACCGTACGCTGGTACCTCGAGCACCCTAGCTGGGTACAGAGCATCACTAGTGGCGACTATGTGCGCTACTACGAAGAGATGTATGGTAGGAGCTAGGGGCGAGCGAGTGTTGGCAGAGGCTTGCATTTTGGCTACCTTTGCCCCCACCCAAGAGCAATAACGATGTACAATATACAAGACCTACGGGCACAGTTCCCGATACTCTCCACGCAGGTGCACAAGCGTCCGCTCGTCTACCTCGACAACGGCGCCACGACGCAGAAGCCCCAGTGCGTGCTCGATGCCATAGCCCGAGCCTACACCGAGGCCAACGCCAACGTACACCGCGGCGTGCACTACCTCAGTCAGCTCGCCACCGAGCACCACGAGGCCTCTCGTCGCCGTGTAGCTCGCTTCATCAACGCCCCTAGCGATAGGCAGGTCATCTTCACTCGAGGGACCACCGAGGCGATCAACCTCGTAGCCTTTTCCTTTGGCGAGGCCTTCGTGCAGGCAGGCGATGAGATCGTCATCAGCACCATGGAGCACCATGCCAACATAGTGCCCTGGCAGATGCTGTGCCAGCGCAAGGGGACACACCTGCGCGTCATCAAGATCAACGATCGGGGCGAGCTCGATATGCAGCACTACGAGAGCCTACTAGGCGAGCGCACTCGCCTAGTAGCAGTGACCCACGTGAGCAACGTCCTAGGCACGATCAACCCCGTAGAGGAGCTCATACGCATCGCTCACGCCCGCGGCATACCCGTACTCATCGACGGGGCACAGGCCATAGCCCATACACCTGTCGATGTACAGGCCCTCGGGGCCGACTTCTATGCCTTCAGCGCGCACAAGGTCTACGGCCCCACAGGCATCGGTGTCCTCTATGGGCGCGAAGAGCTCCTCGAGGCCATGCCTCCATACATGGGTGGGGGGG
>JBHACB010000085.1:0-4100 GCA_041854325.1 Porphyromonas sp. | reverse complement strand
CTACAGACGGCTATACGTCCACTAGAGTGGCTACGCCTCGATGCTTCGCTCGGCCTTAGTACCAACCGCATCAAGCTCTTCGTCAACCCCACGGGCAAGTTCGTCATCGGTGGCCCTCATGGGGATACTGGCCTCACGGGGCGCAAGATCATCGTAGACACCTATGGTGGTAGGGCTTCGCATGGCGGTGGTGCCTTCAGCGGCAAGGACCCCAGCAAGGTAGACCGCTCGGCAGCCTATGCTGCCCGCCATATCGCCAAAAATATGGTGGCCGCAGGTGTCGCTGACGAGATGCTCGTACAGCTGTCGTATGCTATCGGTATGGCACAGCCTATCAATATCTACGTCAATACACGTGGCACTGCACGCGTAGACCGTAGCGATGCTGAGCTGGCCTCCGACATCGCCCAGCTCTTTGACCTACGCCCCTATGCCATCGAGCAGAGGCTCAAGCTCCGCAACCCCATCTACGAGGAGACGGCCGCTTATGGGCACTTCGGGCGCGAGCCTAGGGTTACAACCAAGTACTTCGACACCTATCATCAGGGGCGTCAGGAGCGTGTCGTAGAGCTCTTCACGTGGGAGAAGCTCGACTACGTAGAGACCATCCGCAAGCACTTCGGCCTCTAGGTCGGGGATATGCCTTCCCTCGAAATAATCGGCCCTGCAGGACATGTATCCTGCAGGGCCGATTATTCTTTTGAGGGAGAGGGCTTAGAAGGTAATAGTCGTCCCGAGAAGGACGTTGATACCAGCCTGTGGATAGTAGCGCAGATCGCTGTAGGTACTACCTTGATGGTCGATGCCCACATCGTAGACGTAGCCATTGTTGTGATACATCGTATTGAGCAGATTGTTGATCTGCAAGCTAACATTCCATCGGCTCAAGCGCTTGAGGGGAATATCGTAGCCCAGCGTTAGCCCCATGACGTGGTAGGCAGGGAGCATGCGGTCGGCACTGCCTGTGTTGTCGAGATATTGGCTCGATACATACTGCGAGCGCACAGAGGCTTCAAAGCCAGCCTTAGTCAAGGTCAGAGCTCCCGAGGCGACTACACTAGGCGAATAGGCGATAGGCGTATCAGTGTAGGTCTGTCGCTGTAGGTGGCTCCACCCCCACGAGGCATCGTAGACCGAGTAATAGTAGTCGTAGCGCTTGATGCGGTTGGTACTAAGGCCGAGCGAAGCATCGAGGCGTAGCCACTCTAGTGGACGTATAGCCGTCTGTAGCTCGAGCCCTAGACGGTAGCTGTCGGGGACATTCTCTAGGAGCATGCCACCCACATCGCTCATCTTACCATTGAGCACGAGCTGGTCGGTATAGTCCATGTAGTAGACGTTGGCCGAGAGCGATAGCAGACGACTAGTGTAGCCATAGCCTAGCTCGTAGTCCACTAGACGCTCGGCCGTGGGGTAGGTGCTGGGGGTAGCATCGGTATAGGTCTTGCGGTTGGGCTCTCTGTGCGATACGGCTACCGAGGCGTAGGCGTGGTGCTGGTCGTCGATCTGGTAGAAGAGCCCTAGCTTGGGGTTTAGGAAGCTGAAAGTCTTCACCAAGTCGATCGTCTGCATCTGCTTGCTCGCCTCATCGTAGCCATCGTACGTGCCTCCTATACGGTAGTCTACGTAGCGATACTGAAGATCGACAAAAGCCGAGAGGGCACGGCTGACCTGGTAGCTCGCCTTGATGTACGATGAGAGATCGACCTTGCTAGCATCGCCATCGTAGTAGCGCCACTCGGGATAGACGGCCGTTGGGTAGTCCTTGATCCAGCGTATCTCGCCGTAGTGTGCTCCCTGATAGCGGTTGCCACTAAGGCCGAGGTTGATCGTCCAGCGTGTGGGCGTCCAGGTCAGCGAGGAGATGATGCCATAGAAGTCGTTGTCGAGATACTTGCGTCGTATCAGCGAGGTCTTGTAGCCTTGGCTAGGCTCTGCGAGGGCGTACTCGCGCACCTTGCGCCCCGTGCGGTACTCGTCGGTGTAGCCAAAGCCCTGTGTGTAGTGCCCCGTAACGTTGAGGGCGAGCTCGGGCGAGAAGCGATGAGTCAGCACCAGATGATTGTGCACCTGCCGGTAGTTGTCGGTATTGTGGTAGTAGTGCGCCTTGCCGTCGTCGGTGCGGTACATCAACCCAGCACTATTGTATCGACGTCCATACTTGGCCTCGTCCGAGGAGCTAAGGCCATTCCAAGCGATACCCGTAACCTCCTTGCCACCGAACGAGAGGAACTTGACCACCGTATTGGCTCCGAAGTAGCCTGCCTGCACGAAGTAGCTCCCTAGGTCTACGCTACCGCGCTCTACATAGCCATCGCTCGTGATCTTGGACAGGCGGGCATCGACACTCCAGCGTCCTGCTAGACGCCCCGAGCCCACACGAACGTTGCGACGGAAGGTACCAAACGACCCCCCACTAAGCCCCACCTCAGCATACGGTGTACTCGAGAGGTGATCGGTGCTCATGTTGATCGTGGCACCAAAGGAGGCAGACCCGTTGGACGAGGTACCCACTCCTCGCTGTATCTGTATCTCGCGCACGCTACTAGCGAAGTCGGGCATATTGACCCAAAAGACCGCTTGGCTCTCGCTGTCGTTGATAGGCACACCCCCCACCGTGATATTGATCCCCGTAGCATCGACACCACGCACACGGAGCGAGGTGTAGCCAATGCCTGTGCCAGCATCGCTGGTCGAGAAGACCGAGGGCTGCATCTGTAGCAGATAGGGGATATCCACCCCTAGGTTTTCGCGCTTGATCTTGTCCTTGGTAATGTTGGCATACGACATGGGAGTGCGTGCCGAGGCGCGTGTGCCGATGACCGATACCTCCTCGAGAGTCTTGATCTCGAGGGTATCCACCCTACTCTGCTGAGCATGAGCACAGAGCCCGAGAAGAGTCGTCGATACGAGTAAAATCTTTCTCATTGCTTAAGCTAACTTATTGATTAGGTATATCAAAAAACTCTATCAAGGCAGGAGATAGGGGATGCTCATCGGGTGATTGCCTGGTCGGGGGGAGAGTGCGTTGTGATGGCTTGGATGTACCTATGCTCCGCGCTAGACGGAGCGATGGGTCCTCTAGGAAAATTCCTACGCCGGCACTATCCGGATCAGGTAATGAGGGTTTAATCTCAGCCACACCCTGCAGTGCAGCACCCCTTTGTCCTACGACCACAAAGATAGCGATTATTTCCGACACTTCACACACTCCATAGCCCTGCCTGCATCATATTCTATATTAAAGGAATGAAAGATCTAATGAGAGAGGACAAAGGGCCCCAAAGAGGCCTACATCGGCATGGCAGGCTATGGCCTCTATACCCACGGAAAACAAAAGCATAAAAGGCTAGAGTAGAGAGGGATGATGCTATGGACGAAAAACATCGAACGACTTGATCCGAAGGAGAAGCCTATCCAGTCAAGCGACCTTCGCGGGCTGAGCGATGCGCATTGTGGGTAGAGATACGGGGGTGGCCTTGCGTCCTTTTGGCAACATTCAATATCGACTGAGGCGATCATTCAATATCGACCTATGAGGATATTCAATATCGACCGAGGCGATCATTACTGAGACATCACAGGTAGGTACCCCTAGACACCTTGAGGTACAGAGCCCTCATCAGTATTCGCCTTGACCACCCTCCCCCTAACTCCCTGCCAGCAGGCACTAGCCCTCCACTACTAGCGAACCGAGGGCTACGGTAAGGCATATACAGCTCTATACACCTTGGATGCAGGGATATATATAGCAACATCATAGTATGAATATCAAGATGTAAATTATTGACACTTTTTGTATATACACTTTATTCACAATGCGCATTATCCAATCTATTCCGGAGCAAATGCTATCTCGTGGCATCTAACAAATATTATACAATTAACGGAACAACCACAAAAACACTTAAATAAAAAACATCATTCTATTATCCTCCACGACTATACCACAATAACAACATATACAACACATTATATAACACACAGAGCGATCAACCTAGAAATAAGAGCATCAAAACGCTTGCGAGTTATTTTTTTTGTTTTTACATTTGCAGCGAATTATATGATGATTATTTTACTTGACCGAGGGCCCTCGGTGG
>JBHACB010000084.1:0-14433 GCA_041854325.1 Porphyromonas sp. | reverse complement strand
GGAGTAGGACGTGCACCTGTGCCGTGCTGTCCGAGATGCGATCGATAAGGTCAGCCACAGGGGCTATAGTCGTAGCGACGCGGAGCGTGCTATCGGAGGCAGGGTCGTAGGCCGACCGCCCCGAGGAGCACGATGCGATGCCAAGTAGAGCCATTAGTAGAGCTAGGGGAAGTAATAGTTTGGTATCCATATCGAGTAGATAACACTTGGCTTGAGGCGTTTGTTTGTACGATCGGCCCTAGCGACGCCATCGACACAGCACCCACTCGAGGGTATCTATCGCGACGAAGAGGGCGAAGCCCAGCAGACTAAGCACAACGATACCACCGTACATACCGAGGTAGTCGACACGCATCCAGGCATCTACGATGTAGTAGCCCATGCCGTAGATGGTGCCATAGGTCTCGGTAACGAAGAGCACCGAGATAGCTGTGCCGATGGCGATGCGTAGCGCTGAGAGGAGGTCGGGCGTGATGGCAGGTAAGAGCAGGTGGCGTAGCTCCTGCCACGAGGTAGCACCTAGCGAACGCATGATAGCAAAGCTCTCGCGCGGTATACCCTTGAGGCTATCGCGTATGCCCACTACGAGCTGGAAGAGGATAATCAGTACGATCATGATCACCTTGGTCGCCTCGCCTAGCCCTGCGATGAGCATCACTACGGGTAGTAGGGCGAGCTTGGGGATCGGGTAGCTGAGATAGATAAATGCCTCTAGTGCACGCCCTAGGCGCGTGTAGCGGTATATGGCTAGGGCGATGATGAGGGCTATCGACAGCGAGTAGGCTATACCCTGAGCGATACGCCCTAGGCTCGCCCATAGATGTGTGGGCATGTCGCTCCAGGCCTGAGGGAGGTGTTGGTAGACGGCCCAGGGCATAGGGAGTACTGGGGAATGCACTACGAGCGATAGTATCACCCAGATGAGGTGAATGAAGAGTACACCGAGTAGTATCTGTGGGAGCCGGCTAGTCTTCATCGTCGTAGGCTGATAGTAGGTAGCGATGCAGAGCATCTTGACTAGGCTCATACAGGTCGGCGACGATACGCCCTGGCGTGCCAGCGATGACGATAGCCCTGTGCCCGAGCTGGGCAGCCTCTGTGGGGCTGTGGGTAACGAGTAGAGTCGTCACAGGGAAGCGCCTCCAGAGCTGAAGGAAGAGCTCTCTACTACGCTCAGCCGTTACTATGTCTAAGGCCGAGAAGGGCTCATCCATGAGCAATAGATCGGGCTGCATCCCGAAGGCTCGAGCTAGGGCAACGCGTTGTCGTTGGCCACCGCTCAGCTCATGCGGATACCGATCGAGCAGATGCTCGAGGCCTAGACGCTGCACGATCTCATCGCGCTCGGCTGTAGCGACACTACGCTTGCCTAGAGACTGTGGTAGGGCGATGTTGTCAGCTACGGTCTTCCACGGCATCAAGCCATAGTTTTGGGGTACTAAGGCTATCTGATGCTGTGTGGGCATAGGGCGCACTCCGTCTAGCAGTATCGTTCCCTCATAGTGGGGCAATACACCTGCTATCGCGTGGAGCAGAGTAGATTTACCCCCACCTGATGGGCCAGCTACGGTACATATAGTGCCATCGGCTAGGTCTAGGCTGATATGCTCTAGGGCAGGGACGAGGCCCTCGGCACTAGAGTAGCCGATCGATAGCTGATGTATCTGTAGCTGGCTCATAGGGTGGGAGGGAGAGCTAGAGGGTTACTGGGCTGGTGAGAGTAGTCGCATGGGGTCGTAGCTCGCAGGGACAAGCTCCTTGGCCTTGAGCCACTCTGCCACACGGGTCAGCTCTTGTACACTGGGGCTAGAGGCCTCGATGAAGGAGTCGAAGGTCATGCTGGCTACTACGGCAGGCTCGACGCCTAGCTCCTTGGCCGCTATATCGATCCAGTCCTTGGCATCGTGTTCATTGAGGTAGGCTACAGCCCTATTGTATCCCTCTGTGAGCTTGCCAAGCAGATCGGTATTGGCCTTGACGATCTCATCACTTAGTGCTAGCCCTGTGATACGCACAGCGCCAGACCCTGTACCGAGTACCTGACTTACGTGCTGGAGGCCACTGTTCATAGCCATCTGAGCGAAGGGCTGTGGGAGTACCGCCGCATCTACCTCGCCCTTGCGGAGCATCTCCAAGCGAATAGGGAGCTTCTGCACCTCTATCTTCTCTATCGATAGCCCTGAGGTTACGAGGTCGGTGGCGTACTCGATGACGGTATTGCTCGATAGGGCGAAGCGCTTGCCAGCCAGTGCGCCAAGGCTATCTACCTGCTCTGTGGTGATGAGGTAGAATAGCCCATCGAGGGCTATCGGCATGTGCAGGGCTAGCCCCTTGGACTGCTGTATCATAGCTGTCGTATAGTCGGTAACGGCACCATCTACCTGCTGAGTTTGTAGAGCTACATCACGCTCCATGGGGGAGAAGAAGCGCACGAGCTCTAGATCGAGCCCTAGCGAGTCGTAGATACCTAGATGCTCGGCTATGGCTATAGGGAGGTGGTCGATGCTGGGCATGATACCGAGGCGTACGACTTGCTTGGAGGTGGCTTGGCTTTCGCCTCTGTTGAGGAGCTTATATAGCCCGAAGCAGGCCCCTATGACGAGTAGGGCGATGAGTAGGAGACGCGTTGTTGATTTCATTACGTTTTGTTTTGGAGTGGATAATACTTATTTGTTGTCCTTGGCCGATACAGAGCGTGTGGCACGGCGTTGCTCGCGCTCGTAGTGGCGACATAGAGAGGTGAGCCCGCAGGCACCACACTTGGGCTTGCGAGCGAGGCATACATAGCGTCCGTGGAGGATGAGCCAGTGGTGAGCTTTGGGGATCAGCTCCGCTGGGATGTATTTGAGGAGCTCGAGCTCCGTCTGTAGAGGTGTCTTGGAGCGTGTCGTTAGCCCGATGCGTTCGCTGACGCGGAAGACGTGTGTATCGACCGCCATCGCAGGCTCATCGTAGATGACGGCACTGATGACGTTGGCCGTCTTGCGCCCTACGCCTGGGAGCTTCATGAGCTCATCGCGGCCCTGTGGCACTTCGCCACCGAAGTCGCGTACGAGCATTTGGGCGAGTGCCACGAGGTGTTTGGCCTTGTTGTTGGGGTAGCTGATGCTACGTATCAGCTCGAAGACCTCCTCCACACGGGCCTCGGCCATACGTCGAGCCGTCGGATACTCCATAAAGAGCCTCGGCGTAATCATGTTGACTCGTTTGTCAGTACACTGAGCCGACAGGACTACAGCGACCAATAGCTCAAAAGGGGTCTGATAGTGGAGCTCAGTCTCTGCACTCTCTGCATTGGTCTCAAACCATGCAAGCACCTGGGTATAACGTTCTTTCTTTGTCAAGATACGACTATCTGTGAGAGGTTACTTCAGTAGGCGCAGTACGTGCCCCATGCGTTCCTTCTTGGTGCGCATATAGCGAGCGTTGTGCTCGTTGGGCTCTACCTCTATGGGGACTATCTCGGCGACCTCGAGGCCGAAGCCCTCGAGCCCTACTCGCTTGATCGGGTTGTTGGTCAGTAGCTTCATGCGGCGTACACCTAGCTCACGTAGTATCTGTGCACCTACACCATAGTCGCGTTCGTCAGCATTGTGTCCTAGGTGTAGGTTGGCGTCTACAGTGTCTAGTCCATTCTCTTGGAGCTTGTAGGCTTTGATCTTCTCCATTAGCCCTATACCACGCCCCTCCTGATTGAGGTAGACGATGACGCCACAGCCAGTAGCCTCGATCATCTCCATGGCTTTGTGTAGCTGCTCGCCACATTCACAGCGTTGAGAGCCGAAGATGTCGCCCGTCATACAGCTCGAGTGGACACGCACGAGTACCTCTTCTTGGCTTAGGTCGCCTTTGAATAGAGCAATGTGCTCTAGCCCATTGCTCTTCTGGCGGAAAGGTATGAGGCGGAAGTCCCCATAAGCCGTAGGCATCTGCACCTCCTCACCGCGCTCCACTACGCTCTCGGTACGTAGGCGATAGGCGATGAGATCCTTGATAGTGATGATCTTCATGCTCCAGCGTGCGGCTACCTCCATGAGCTGTGGTAGGCGTGCCATGGTGCCGTCTTCGTTGATGATCTCGATGAGGGCAGCAGCTGGCTGTAGGCCTGCTAGGCGCGCTAGGTCTACTGCGGCCTCTGTATGCCCAGCTCGACGTAGCACACCCTTGCTACGAGCCCTTAGTGGGCAGATGTGCCCTGGGCGTGCGAGGTCGGTAGGTCGGGTGGAGGGGTCGGCTAGGGCGAGTATCGTCTGAGCGCGGTCGTACATCGACACACCTGTGGTACATCCGTTGCCTAGGCGATCGACCGTAACGGTGAATGGTGTCTCGTGTACAGAGGTGTTGCTGGGCACTTGCATCTCTAGCTCTAGCTCGGCGGCTCGCTCCTCGGTGATAGGGGCACATAGTACGCCACGCCCATAGCGCATCATGAAGTTAATCTTCTCGGGCGTTACCTTCTCGGCGGCTATGATGAAGTCGCCTTCATTCTCTCTGTCTTCATCATCGACTACGATGACCATTTCGCCACGGCGGAAGTCCTCAAGAGCCTCCTCAATGGTGTTTAGCTTAAATTCGCTCATATTCTCTATAGTCTTTGGTGCCTAGACCTCTGTGAGGAGGGGACTAGGCTATGTCAGTTTGTTAGATGTCTCTGTTGTCTGTGGAGATAGAATGCCCTTGACATACTCCTCTATCTCCAGCAGTATGCGTGCCACAGTCTGCATATCGAGGCGTGTCTGTAGGCGTCGCTTGTGTAGAGCGTAGGTCAGTGGTAGCGACACCGGTAGCAGACACATGAGGGCGATAGCCCAGGGGCGGTAGCTAGGCACGAAAGGGGCTATAGCCCTACGTAGTACGGGCATGTCCATCAGCTTGGCCACGATAAGGCGGTGGCGCGAGTCGCCTAGAGTCAGGACTAGCCCCTCGAGTCGTTCCGAGATCTGGGAGAGGAGCTGGTCGTCGGCCCCTGTGAGCCATAGCCGAGGTGAGGCTACCGTCATAGAGGCTGAGCGCATATAGATGGCTATCTGCTTTTGTAGGGCTTGTATATCGCTGAGAGCCTGAGGATAGTCGACCTCGGTCATAACTATCTCCTTGTACTCTACCTTACGTACAGCTGGAGCCCCTATTAGCTTGCGCCAGAAGAGTATCCAAGCCTCGGTATTGAGCGAAGCCGAGTCGCGCGTAGCTTGATAGGTGAGCACGATGCCTACTGGGAGCAAGATGAGGGTGCTGATCCACATACCTAGCCATACCGACATCTTCTCACTCACGATCATATTGTGCCCAAAAGTGTCGATGATGTAGTACACGAGGAAGAACAAGACCGAGAGTACCACTGGCATACCGAGCCCCCCTTTGCGAATGATAGCCCCTAGTGGAGCCCCGATGAAGAAGAATACGATACATGCCGCAGGGAAAGTGAACTTGCGGTGCCACTCCTGTCGATTGGTACGGTACTCGTAGTAGGCATCCTTGTCGAACGTCTTCTGTAGCTCCGTCTCGCTCTGTATCGTATTGATCTTGCCTAGTGCCGTCTCTACGAGCAACAGACTATCGCGTAGGCTAGAGCGAGTGAGCATACTGTCGATGCTGGTAGGAGGCAAGAGCGTGTCGCTCCCTAGCATGAGGGCTCGGCGCATCATAGCAAACTCGTTGGTGTCGGCCTCAGAGGGTAGCTGGTAACTATATCGCTGGCGTTGCTGTGTCTCGGTGAGGACAACCGCTGTAGCACTACGCATGCTATCGATGCGCATGGTGGCGGTATCGATGGCGTAGTTGAGCTGGGAGAGGTTCTTGCCCACGAAGCGCCCCCGCATCTCGCTCTCGTCGGCCTGATGAAAGTTGGCATCGAAGTTGATGAGTATCTCTTTGTAGCCAAAACGCTCCTTGGCGTACGACGTAGGTCTAGGGCTGAGCGTGTAGTCGGGACGAGATAGGTTCTCGAAGCTTTGTCCTCCATAGAGCCGCCAAGTGAGAAACGTCTGGCTAGCATCCATGACGATACGCCCCGAGTCGGCACGTATGATGCGCACATTGTCGCGCCCCTGCTGGTGGTCGTAGAGCATGATGTCGAGCATACGCCCAGGGTGGTCGTGATCGCGCTTCTCTACATAGATGCTATAGCCCTTGATGCCGTTGTAGAATGCTCCCTCGGGTATCTCAAGCTCGGGCGAGGCTTTGCGTGCCGATAGTAGTATCGTCCACATACGTACCTGCGAGGTGATCATGTAGGTATTTTGGAAGACGAAGAGTGCCCCTGCCAGCAGGAGTACAGTCAGGAGTAGCGGACGCATGATGCGGTAGAGCGGTACCCCCGATGCCTTCATCGCTAGTAGCTCTAGGCGTTCGCCCATATTGCCAAAGTACATCAGCGAAGCGAAAAGGATGCCCAGCGATAGCGATAGAGGTATGAGCGTGAGGGCAGCGTAGAAGATAGTCTGTGCAATGACCCACATGCCGAGCCCCTTGCCCACGAGCTCATCTACGTACTTCCACAGAAACTGCATCAGTACGATGAACCAACTGATGAGCGAGGTCATCAGTAGCATGGGGAGGAAGCCCTTGAGGATGTAGCGATCGAGTATCTTGAGCACTGGGAGCTAGCGATGAGGATAGGGCCGAGGTCGGCTATTTGATGCCACGCTCATTGAGAGCCTGCTGATACAGCGAGGCATTGCGTAGGTGTGTGGCATAGTCGGCGGCGAAGCGATGATAGCCATCGAACGTCTCACGAGCACACATATAGATATAGTCGTGCTGTTCAGCATTGAGCACGGAGTCGATCGTTTCGGGGCGAGGGAGGCGTATCGGACCAGGCGTTAGGCCAGCTACCTTGTATGTATTGTAGGGCGACTCTACCTGTAGATGTACCCCGAGGATGCGCCTTAGCCCAAAGTCGCCAAGGGCGAACTTAACCGTAGGGTCGCTCTGTAGCTTGATCCCCTTGCGTAGACGATTGATGTAGAGCCCAGCGATGCGGCTATACTCGTCGCGCTTGCCACTCTCTTCCTCTACGATAGCTGCCAACGAGGCTACTTGAGCTGTTGTCAGCCCTAGCGTGTCGGCCTTAGCACGGCGCTCCGCAGTCCAGAAGCGGTCGTGGTGCCGGCGCATGGTGTCGAGTAGGGCAGGGGCAGATATATCCCATAGTAGCTGGTAGTCGCCAGCCAAGAAGAGGCTACGCACCTCCTCACGTGTCATCCCTAGGCTTGCCAAGCGCGTGCTGTCGGACAGAGCAGCCTGGAGCTCGTCTTGCGTTACCAGCAGGTAGTCGTCGAGCATCTTCACCAGCTCGGCCTCGGTGCGCAGGTGCCCAAGGCGCAGATTGACGGGCGTCTGTGGCCCACTGACGAGGGCTTCCACCAGGTCGGCAGTAGTCATGGTAGGCGTTACGGCATAGCGCCCTGGGCGTATCTTACGTTCCAGCTCATGCTTGTCGATGAGATAGTCGAGGAGTATGGTATGCCTAGGCCACACCTTGGTTTGTATCTGCTCACGTAGGTGCTCGAGGGTGGTGTCTCGCCCGATGAGGAGGTAGACGGTCTCTTTGTTGCGCCCTACGGGATCGGTGTACATCGTGTAGGCACGCCAACCAAGATAGGCCAGCCCTCCTATCAGAAGGGCTAGTACTAGCCAGCGCACAGGCAGGCGACGCCCCCGTCCGTGCGACTTGGAGCCTCGCCCATACTGTGGCCTATTGAGCCTCTGATACCTTGCGACGTTATTCTTTCTAGCCATTGTTGCTTAGTCTAATTGCATACAAATATACGCATTCCCTCAGACTTTTCGCTTCGCTGGCTTACTGCTCCTCATGCCGATCGTATCACAGCTATTGGTGCGGGCACTAGGGCATGGCATTGGCTAGAGGGCTATCCTTGGGGCTATGGGTCGGTGCGAAAATGGTGAGTATGGACTTAGGGGGATCCTTCAGCGTTGAGCGAGGCGAGGATGAGGTGTAGACTAGCCACAAAGCGAGGGGCTGTACCGCACCGCGGTACAGCCCCGTGGGCTAGGAGCTAGCCCTAGTGGATAGGGTAGAGGACTACTTCTTGGCGCGACGTGCGTTGATCACGTGGCGTATCTCATCTAGCTTCTCTACACGCTTGAGGCGGTCGCTTTCCGTCTCTACATAGTGTTCCTCGGCCTCGCTAGGGCGAACGTAGGCTAGGGCTTCGCCCTTGCGTACTGTGGCACCTTGAGCCACGACCTCAGTTAGGCGTCCAGTAAAGTAGGACACTACAGGCTCGATGTAGCCAGCTGTCGTCTGTATGAAGCATAGAGGCTGACCAGTCTTGATAGGTGTACCCACGGCAGGAGCAGTAGAGAAGTCAGTGGGATCTACCTCCCAAATGATGCTCCCTGAGGCTGCTGCTACGATAGGCTCGGTACCAGCACGCTTGGCCTTGAGAGCATCGGCCTCATTGTAGCCTTGCTTCACGAGCTCTGCTGTACGTGCCTTGTCTACCTCCTCATGGAAGCGCTGCTTGGCGACACCACTCTTGTAGAGGCGGTACTGAGCATCGTGCATGGCGAGCTCGAAGAGCTCTTCGTCGTCTTGACCGTATTCCCAGCCATTCTCATCCATTTCCTTGCGATACTCATCAAGGGCATCGGGATAGTTGAGCTGTGGATCTTCGGTTGAGAACTCATGTCCCTGTGCCTTGGCTAGCTCGATGATCTCGGGAGCGAGAGGCCCAGGTAGGCGACCACTCTTGCCGAGGATCATGCCCCAGGTATTCTTGTCGATAGCGAGCCAGCGTTCCTTGCCCGTAACGAGGTTGTAGACGTTCATCAAGGCTACATTCTTGACGTACTGGCTAAATGGCGTTACGAGTGGGGGATAACCTAGCTTGGGCCATACATACTCCACCTCGTTGAAGAGGCGTACGAGGAGGTCGTCGACGCTGAGCTCTGGCTCACCCTTGCCACGTAGGTGCATGTTGATACCAGCGTGTACACCCTTGAGGTCAGCCATCATAGAGCCCATCATACCACCAGGCAGACCACAGCCCACGAGTAGAGAGCTGGTGATCATGTTGCTAGGCTCGATGAATAGGCCGAGGAAGTCGTCGATGAACTCCTGCGTTAGGCTACGTGCACGCATATAGGCGTCCATATTGATCTCGGGCACCTCAAAGCCCGCATCGTGTAGCATCTCGCGGATCGTGATCACGTCCGGATGGATCTTACCCCACGATAGGGGCTCCATGGCTACGTCGATGATGTCGGCACCATTGCGACACACCTCTAGCATAGATGCCACCGAGAAGCCTGGGCCCGAGTGGCCGTGGTATTCGATGATCACATCGGGGTGCTTGGTCTTGATCGCCTTAACGAGACGACCCAGGAAAGCAGGACGACCGATACCGGCCATGTCCTTGAGGCAGATCTCAGGAGCACCAGCAGCCACGAACTGATCGGCTAGATCGGCATAGTACTCTACGGTGTGCACAGGCGAGCTCGTGATACAGAGCGTAGCCTGTGGTATCATCCCTGCCTCTAGGGCGTAGTGGATAGAGGGGATTACGTTGCGGGGGTCGTTGAGACCGTCGAAGATGCGCGTGATGTCCACACCCTGTGCCTTCTTGACCTTGTACATCAGACGACGTACGTCGGCAGGTACGGGGTACATGCGCAGGCCGTTGAGGCCACGGTCGAGCATGTGAGTCTGGATGCCAGCCTCGTTGAAGTACTTAGTGAAGCCACGAACAGCCTTGTTGGGGTTCTCCCCATACATCAGGTTGACCTGCTCGAATGCCCCACCATTGGTCTCTACACGTGCGAAGCAACCCATCTCGACGATCACAGGCGCGATGCGCTCTAGCTGATCGAGACGGGGCTGATACTTACCGCTAGACTGCCACATGTCGCGGTACACCAAGCTAAACTTAATTTTTTTCTTTTCCATACTCATTGATACGGTGTGATATATAAATGTCTCTATATGCCTCTTTGACGAACGGGAGCACCCGTGGTGGTGAGCTGTAGTGTATGTACCCACTGCAGGGCCACTAGGGCGGCCGTCTCGGTACGTAGACGCGTATCGCCTAGAGTGGTAGGGTGGGCACCATGTCGCTGGGCCTCTAGCACCTCCTCGACAGAGAAGTCGCCCTCGGGGCCTATCAATAGTGTCGCATCGCCTTGACCGTGGTAGCTACAGCTCGGGAGCCGTCTAGGGGTAAGCCCTTCGATGCCCTCCCTGCAGTGTAGCAACAGCTGACACGAGCCCTTGGTCAGCTCTAGAGCCTTGTCGAGAGGTGTCTCCATGAGTAGCTCGGGTAGGATAGCCTTCTGCGACTGCTTCATCGCACTGATCATAATGCGCTCGAGACGCTCGGCATTGGCATGCTTGCGCTCGCTGTGCTTGCAGCGTAGCAAGATGACACGATCGACGCCTATCTCTACGGCCTTCTCTAGTAGCCATTCCATGCGTTCGATAGCTTTGGTCGGGGCTACCGCTAGGGTGAGGTAGCCTTTCCAAGCCTTGTGCCACGGCACTTCACGCTCTATCTCCACTCGGCAGGCACGCTTGCTCACCTCGGTGAGTCGTGCCTCGTACAGCCCTCCACGGCCATCGGTTGCGAGTATCTCATCGCCTGCCACACAGCGTAGTACGCGCAGGCAATGCCCTGCCTCCATCTCGGGAAGCAAGCCGTCTGCCAGTAGGCTGGGCGCATAGAATAGAGGAAGATCTCGCATCTCTTGTCCTGTAATAATGTACCGTTGCATCGCCAAAGTTAAGAGATTATTGCGAGATAGTAGCTAACTTTGTCCAAGAATTATGAACTTTTTTCCTCAATCGAACAAGCAATCGTGAGAATAGATATTATAACGGTAGTCCCCGAACTCCTCGAAGGCCCCCTGTCGGCCTCTATCGTAGGGCGTACGCGAGACAAAGGACTCCTAGATCTGCATATCCACAATCTGCGCGACTACTCGACCAATCGCTGGCGACGAGTCGATGATTATCCCTTCGGTGGCGAGGCTGGTATGATCTTGCAGATAGAGCCCATAGAGCGAGCTATATCGGCACTCAAGGCCGAGCGCGAGTACGATGAAGTGATTTTCACCTCGCCCGATGGCGAGACTTTTGACCAGAGTATCGCCAATGAGATGAGCCTGCTACACAATATCATCATCCTCTGCGGGCACTACAAGGGTATCGACTATCGTGTACGTGAGCATCTGATCACCCGAGAGATCTCCATCGGCGACTACGTCCTTACGGGAGGCGAGCTGGCAGCCGCTGTAATGACCGACGCCATCGCTCGTCTCATACCAGGGGCTATCGGTGATGCTGAGAGCGCCCTAAGCGATACATTCCAAGACAACCTGCTAGCACCGCCCATCTATACTCGTCCTGCCGACTACAAGGGCTGGCAGGTCCCCGAGGTGCTACTCAGTGGCCATGCGGCACGCATTGAGCAGTGGAGGCTAGAGCAGGCACTAGAGCGTACCAAGCGTCTGCGCCCTGATCTCCTCGATAGGTAGATCTGCCCCGGTCCTCGCACCCCGTTTCACTAAGCGCATTGACCTCGATCAGAGGTTAATGCGCTTTTGGTATGCCCGAGCCATCCTCTTTCGATGCCATCCAGCAGGCCGGCTGTGATCCTATGCCGATACTCAATCTTCGCCTTGGTCGATAATGGATGTTGAGGCTGGTCGGTATTGGATGGGTGTCTTGGCGGGCGTCTTGCATGCTGCCCATGGGGAAGATAGGGGAGGCGAGCCCATTAGGGGCTCTATTAGCACCTAGAGAGAAGGGTATCGAGAGTCCTCATGCGCCTAAGTGTGTAGGGTATATGTGTGTATATGTAACGACAGAGCACACGTACCTCTTGAGTATCGATATTCGGGTGTGATGTATGGGGACAGAGTTGACGCATTTTTCCCCTAGGGCGAACGAGGCGTTCGCCCTAGGGGTGCCACTTCGTTCACCCTAGGGGTACCACCTCGTTCACCCTAGGCTTTTTGAGCGAGCTACACACGCTACATAGTAGTCGGCCTACGTAAGGTGCTCCTTTGCAATAGGCAAGGTTAGTTCGTCCTCCATGTGAACGAAGAGGTGCGGGCAATGATTATAATGTGTATCTTTGTCGTGTGCTTGGTGCTGGTAGCCAAGGTACAGAGTGTACCGAGAGCTTGCCATGAGCTTAATAGGGAATTAGGTGCAAATCCTAGACAGTCCCGCTGCTGTGAGCTTCGCCCAAGGTCTCCCTCGCGGTATCCACTGCCCTCGTAGAATGAGGTGGGAAGGATGAGAGAGATGAAGCAAGTCAGAAGACCTGCCAAGTACGTAGTTATTCTACACTTTCTGGGGTTAGAGTGAGAGAATGGACACCGAGGAGGCCCTGCATCCTGAGCTATGAGAGGGATGTGTAGGGCTTGAGGCATCACCGCGATGTTAGCCCTCGACATGCCATACGATCCTGAGCCTCGGAGCATAGACTTAGGATTTTATGAACACCAATCCATCGTATGCGTATCGCCTAGCAGCCCTTGCCCTAGGCATAGCTCTCGCCTCGTGCGCTAGCAACGATCGTAGCGAGCCTAGCCCTACACCACAGCCCGAGGGGCCTGTAGTGGTAGACCGCGTCCTCGACTATCGCCCTGCTCCAGGGCAGTACACGGGACAGCTCCCCAAGTGGGAGGTGGGAGATGATGCCAAGGCGATGAATGCCAAGGCTCTGTCGGCTCTGCGCTCGGGGGGAAAGCAATTGGTGAGCCTAGGTAGCTTCGGTGGATACATCGTCCTAGGCCTTAGCCGTACGTTGCCGAGCGTCAAAGGTAAGCGTGAGTTTCGCCTACTAGGCAATGCCTACTACACCGACTACAACCCTAACCCCAATCCTCCTAGCCTCGGTGGTAGTGCCGAGCCTGGTGTGGTGTGTGTCGCCTACGATGCCAACAAAAATGGCCAGCCCGATACCGACGAATGGTACGAGCTGGCAGGTAGCGAGTATCACAAGTCCACGACGATACACTCCTATAGTATCACCTATTATCGCCCCAAGGGCGACAAGCCCCCAGTGCCAGGCCCCGAGGATTACATCATCGATGCCCAGTATATTCGCTGGATCGACAACCAAGGACAGTCGGGTTACATTCAGCGCAATAGCTACCATACGACCAATAGCTATTACCCCGAGTGGATAGAGGGCGATAGGCTCGTACTCGTTGGCACACGTCTTAGAGACAATGCCGTCTGGGAAGCCTCCTCTACAGATCCCAAGCGTAGCCTTTGGGTGCTCTATGCCTACGACTGGGGCTATGCCGACAATCACCCCAACGATGTGCAGGGCTCCACCTTCGACCTCGACTGGTGTGTGGACCGTACAGGGCGACCAGTATCCCTACCAGGTATCGACTTTATCAAGATCTATACGGGTATCCGACAGAGTGTAGGGCCTCTCGGCGATAGCTCTACCGAGGTAGCAGGCTTCGTTGCCCTATAGCATAGTACGACGCTAAATATCATCACCCAATAATATCAATAGGAATATGAAAAAAGTACTCTATGGCCTGCTCTTCGTAGCTCTCGCAGGCTTCTCCTCATGTATCAGAGACACGGATAGTCCGCTTCCCTCTATCAAGGCTCCCAAAGGCGTCTTGGTACTCAGTGAGGGCAACTTCAGCGATGGTACGGGCAAGCTCGGCTTCGTATCGGCACAGGGCATCTACACCGATAGTCTCTACTATCGAGCCAATGGTCAGCTACTAGGCAACGTGGCACAAGACCTGTTCGTGTCGGCCAACAAGCTCTATATCATTACCCAAAATGGTGACAAGAACGGAGGCAAAGGAATGCTCATCGTGGCCAATGCCTCTACCTACAAGAGCCTCAAGGTCTATGGTGCTAGTGATCTGAGTGCCCTCGCGATGCCTACCAACATCGCTGTCGTAGCCCCCTACGTCTACATTCGCGATAGCAAGGGTATCTATGCCCTCAACGAGACGACCAATACGCTCACCTATATCACCGGTACAGACGGAGCCACAGGCGCCAGTATGACCACGCTTGGGGGCATAGTATATGCTCTCGGGGAGCGACAAGTCTATGGCCTCAAGGATGGTAAGCTTGCCTCGACGACAGACCTAGGCACCACGCTCAGCGGCGTACAGCGTACCAGCGATGGCCAGCTGTGGCTCTCTGCTCCAGACACCAAGCAGATCATCAAGTTCGACCCCACTACGGGAGCCAAGCAGGTACATGCCCTAGGCTCTGCTGAAGGTATCGGCAAGGGCTGGGGGCACCGCAGTGCTATAGCTACCACGGGCGATACGATCTACTTCTGCAATGCTGGCCTCAAGCTCTATCGCCATATCTTCGGCCAGAATGAGACCAAACAAGTCGCCGACATCTCTGCCCTAGAGCCTCGCCTACAGATATACTACAACAGCCTTGCTGTAGATCCCGAGACGGGCTACGTG